>JAITOG010000045.1 GCA_031290075.1 Holosporales bacterium
TTAATACAAAAATGATTAAATATATTACTTTCATCTTTTTAGTCTCCTTAAACATTTTCATTGTTTACCTTTTATTTTATCAAATTTTCTCTAGCTTTTTGTATTTTGATCTCTACATCCCTACTTCAGCAGTTATAAAATAAATTATATATAGTTCAAACCCCTGTTATTCCTTGTTTGCAGGGGTAAAAATTTCTGTCAAATTTATGAACAAATATGTAGACAATCGTAGAGAAATATGCTATAATATAGTATGATTGCTAGGGAGATGATAATATGAATCTTAGAAAAATTTATTATAAGAAAACTGGAAGAACCTTTCTCACCATAGTTCGCTCTTATCGTGAAAAAGGTCGAAAAAACCCTACTGCTGTTACTGTGCGTTCTTTAGGATATCTAGATGTGCTTGAAAAAGAATTTCCGGATCCAATTGCTCATTTTGAAAAAGTTGTCGAAGAGATGAATAAAGCGGAAAAAGAAACTGAACAACCTAATAACATTACATTTTATAAGAATGAATTATCAACTGGAAAAGAGCATCTGCAAAAAAATTTAGGTTATGCAGCATTAAGCAAAATTTACCATGAACTTGGATTGCGTATGTTTTTGACTAATCACACTAGAAACTTAAAAGCAGAATTCAATTTAAACAATATATTAAAAATTTTATCATTTTCACGCATATTAGAACCTTGTTCAAAAAAGAGGACTTATGAAAACAGAGAATGGTTTTTTGAAAATACTGATTTTTCCCTTGATGATGTATACCGTAGTTTATCTGTTTTAAACATGCTTAAAGACGATATATTACTTCATATTCATAAGAAGATTAAAGAACAATATAATCGCTCTACAGAACTTGTTTATTATGATGTTACTAACTATTATTTCGAGATTGATGAGCAAGATAGTTTAAGAAAAAAAGGCGTCTCAAAAGAGCATAGACCCAATCCAATAGTTCAAATGGGACTTTTCATGGACACGAAAGGCGTTCCTCTTTGCTATCGCTTGTTTGAAGGAAATACTAATGATTGTAAAACGTTAATTCCAATACTTCGTGATTTGAAAAGGGATTATGATATAGGTAGAACCATTGTTGTAGCCGATAAAGGTATGAATACAGCGGATAATATAATATCACTTTTACTTAATCGTGATGGATATATTTATTCACAAACTGTACGTGGTGCTCACAAAGAACTTAAGGAATATATACTAGATAAAAAAGATTATCAATGGGTTAATGATGATTTCAAGGTTAAATCAAGATTATATCCCAGACTTATATCTTTTAAAGATAAAGATGGAAAAAAGAAAAGCATCCGTATTGACGAAAAGCAAGTAGTTTTCTATAATAAAGATTTTGATAAAAAAGCAAAAGCTGATAGGGCTGCGACAGTGATAAAAGCGCAAGATCTAGTAGTTAATCCTAGCAAGTATAAACAAGCCATATCACATGGAGCCGCTAAATATGTAGAAAATTTAAACTATGATAAAGATACTGGTGAAATTATAGTAGTTGGCAATCAGCCAATGTTTGATGAAGAAAAATTAAAAGAAGAAGAAAAATATGATGGGTATTATTGTATCATAACTAGCGAATATAAAAAAACAGATCAAGAAATAATTGATCTATATCATGGATTGTGGAAAATTGAAGAATCATTTAAGGTAACAAAAAGTGATCTTAAAGCTAGACCTGTATATCTTTCGCGAGAAGATCATATTGAAGCACATTTTCTTATATGCTTTATTGCGCTTACAATAGCAAGATTACTAGAAAACAGGCTTGACAATAAATATTCGATTACAAAGATAGCAGAAAGTCTGAAAAAAATGACATGTATAAATGAAGGACAGAATTGGTATTTGTTACTCTATCATGATGAAATTACAGAAATAATTAGCGAAAAAATGGGAATAGATATGAAACATAGACGACTTACACTTGGTCAAATAAAAAATTTTTTAGGAGCAACAAAAAAAACCTAATTATACTACAACTTTGTGTAACTTAAAACAAGCCTGAAACTAGCATAAATACTAGGTTTCAGGCTTTTAAATTTCTTTTTAACTGCAAAAGTCAGGTCTTTCGAAATTAGGTAGATATAAAGAAGCTGCAGAGTTTTTTATAAAGGCAAAGGAATTAAATCCAAATCCCGAATATTTATTTTTAGTGGAATCAGCCAATAATTTTGAGCAAATAGAACAATATGAAAATGCCATCGAAGATTATTAATCACTTTTAAATTTTGATAATTCCAATAAAGCCGATATTTTTTTCCAATTGGGAATCTGTTGTAAAAAAATAAAACTTAACGATAAAGCGCTTTTTTACTTTAATGAAGCTCAAAAACATGGTAAAACTGACAGAAAACTAAACGCAGAGATTATCCCTCTGATAAATAAAAATGAAAATCCAAAAATGGCATTGGAAGTCCTATTAAAACTAGAAAAAACAGAATTAATGACCACAACCTTAGCTAGCGATATTGCTTTTTGTTACCTCAAGCTTGATCAATACAAGGATTCCTTAAAATATCTTTTGAAAGCCACTGAATTAGGGCGAAGCGACAGTTGGATTAACGAAAACGTAGGTTTTGTACTTGGAAAATTAGGAAAAACCCAAGAGGC
>JAITOG010000073.1 GCA_031290075.1 Holosporales bacterium
AGAAAAAATTTGTTGTAACGTTTCCATGTCACTCTCTTTTAAAAAGCATAAACCTTCTAAATCTATAGCCTTTTTATATTTTTTCGTCTATTCGAAAATCTCATGCGTAGGCCCTGTAAGTTTAGTCTACAAAAAAAGTGTTAATTTTTCGTTAAAAACCCGGAAAATATCAAAATATTTTTTCTTGATGACAAGCCATGAAAAAACGGTAAAAAAGAAGCATGGTTTAAATTCGATCCACAGTCGTCAGTTCAACAGGGCTAAGTCCTAGATGTTTTTTTTGATTGTTATACTTTTTTGCAAATATTCTGTTTGTGTATAAAACAAGTAATATCTCAATCTTTAAAAGAACAATTATAAAAAAAATAATTTTATATAGCATCTAGGACTTAGCCCTGCCCTGTATGATAATGACTTGCAACTTACCTAAAAATCGATAGTTGGATTATAAAAAAATGAAAATATATATATATATGAATTAATGCAAAATAAAAATGCTGCTATTATAAAAATTTTGTTACTATTATTTGAATAAAGTTGTGTAATTAAAAAATTTATTTCAGAAAAAAATGAAAAAGAGTTCTTACATTATATTGATTAGTGGCTATGCTTTTTTATACATACCAATTATATTCTTAATAGTTTTTTCCTTTAATAATTCTATTTTTCCAGGAATTTGGACAGGTTTTTCTCTTAAATGGTACAAAGAACTCTTTTCTAATTATATAATATGGAATGCCGTAAAAATAAGTATCAAAATCGCCGCAATGTCAGCAACTGGAGCTGTTATTCTTGGAACATTGGGAGCAATGGCTTTAACAAAGTTAAAAAATTTTAAGAATACCTCTTTTTTTCAAATTATTACTTCTGCCCCACTTATCATGCCGGATATTATTTTAGGAATATCTTTGTTATTAATGTTTGTTATTTGCGAAAGACTTTTTGGGATTCCTTCAAAACGCGGTATGGTAACCATTGCTATAGCGCATATTACGCTTGCTATGGCATACGTTCTTTTGATCGTACAATCAAGGCTTGCTGATTTTGAGCATTCTCTTGAAGAAGCTGCATTAGATTTAGGAGCGCGGTATTTTCAAACAATTTGCCATGTTACAATTCCAATTATTTTCCCTGCTATAATTTCATCTTGGCTCTTAACTTTCGCAGTTTCTTTGGATGATGTGGTTATTGCTAATTTTTTAACTGGTGCCCAGGCAACCACTTTACCAATTTTAATTTTTTCAAACGTGAAAACAGGAATAACCCCGGAAATAAATGCCCTTGCAACACTATTGATTAGCGTAATGAGTTTTATCACAATAACTATAGGTTTTGTTCTTTATAAAAAATCATATACAGCAGGATCTTCTTAATTCTTAATTTGTATTAACTCTTCATGTTATACCCAATGGCGGTGAAACGCAGTCTGAATTCTCTAGTGATTCTGCTGGATTAGAAGGAGATTAATCCGAGGATTCTACTGCGAATTGGTATATTTATTTTCGCTTAAAGCTCTTGATTAATTTTACAAATATACCAGGGTTATTGCATAAAATAAAAGTAAATTTAAAAAAATATAAACAAGTAATTTTTAAAAAATAAATAAGATATTTTCAGTAAAATCAAGAATTTTGATTTGCATAATTTTGCTACGCAGTAGTCCTTACAAATATACAAATTTTTCATAATGGAATAGTCTAAATACTTAAGCTATAATCATATAGTTTAGCGATTTTGGAAAAAAACACATGATACATACTACTTATTACAGAACCCATTCTTGTACTGATTTATCGGAAAAAAATTGCGGAGATTTTGTTATTTTATCGGGGTGGGTGCACAGAAAAAGAGATCATGGGCAATTGATTTTTATAGATTTACGTGATCATTTTGGCATTATTCAATGTGTTTTTAATCCAGATTCTTCTTGTTTTCCACTTGCCGAAAAGTTGGGAAATGAAGCCGTAATACAAGTTAAAGGGGAAGTTATTCTTCGTTCCACAGAAACTATTAATACGATCCTAGAAACAGGGAAAATTGAGATTGTTGTTAAAGAACTAAATATTTTGTCTGAAGCTATGCAATTGCCATTTCCTGTTAATCAAGAAACAGATTGTTCTGAAGAAGCTAGGCAGAAATACCGTTTTCTCGATTTGCGGCGCGAAAAAATTCATAAAAATGTTATCTTGCGTTCAAAGATTATATCCTCTGTACGACATCGTATGACTGAGCGCGGATTTATGGAAATTCAGACTCCAATTTTAACAGCTTCATCTCCCGAAGGAGCGCGAGATTTTTTGGTTCCAAGCCGTTTGCATCCCGGGAAATTTTATGCCTTACCTCAAGCTCCGCAGCAATTTAAACAGCTTTTAATGGTAGCGGGGTTTGATAAATATTTTCAAATAGCTCCATGTTTTCGCGATGAAGATGCTAGAGCAGACAGATCTCCTGGAGAGTTTTATCAATTAGACTTTGAAATGTCTTTTGTTTCGCAAGAAGATTTATTTAGGGAAATAGAACCAGTATTGCATGGTATATTTGAAGAATTTTCAAATGGAAAGCAAGTTTCTCAATATCCATTTAAGCGCATTTCATTTGATGAAGCGATGTTGAAATATGGTTCCGACAAGCCTGATTTACGGAATCCTTTGGTTATTTGCGATGTTTCAGATATATTTGCCCAAAGTTCATTTACCGCTTTTGCAAATGTTGTTGCGCAAGGCGGAGCAGTTCGAGCAATTCGTGTTCCTGGAGTTTCATCTCAACCACGAAGCTTTTTTGACAAGCTTGGCGAATGGGCTCAGGAAAATGGAATGCCTGGATTGGGCTATATTTCGCGCGAAA
>JAITOG010000076.1 GCA_031290075.1 Holosporales bacterium
AACCAAATAAGTAATTTACAATTATTAATACAAATAATTATATACTCTATAGTATATATTATAATATTAATTCTTTTCATATTTCAAGTAAAAAATGAAAAAGGTTTTTTAAAAGTCAAGAGTAAGATGCGGAGTTCACAAGTATTTATCTAAAATTTTGTGTATTTCAAAAATCTTAAAAAGCATAATAGCTTCTTGTATGCCCCAGTTTTACTTGGCAAATATATTGCATTTTATTAAAAATTAAATAAAATCTTACACAAAAAAATTCACAATTTTTTTTTCTGTATGGGCTATTTTAATTATTGAATCTATTAACCTCAGTTTTGGATAAAAAAAGCTTAGTAGGACAATAAAATACTTCTTTAAAATTTATGGTCCCACGAAGCTTTCAGCGATTAATCGTTGTTTTTTTTACACCCCAGAAGGCATGTCTTTTAAAAATTTTGCCATTAGTTTTTCCTGCCAATTTCCAATTTGACGCAATTTACCAAAGAAAAATCTCAGCATTTTAGGTTCTTCTTCAAACTCTAACCCACCAATTAGTTCCTTGTTATGCCACAGCCATTCAATTCTATCAGCAACAAACTTAATCTGAGATAAAGTAAATACCCTTTTTGGTAAAGCTAAACGCACTAATTCCATTGATGAAAAGTGCTCAGATCCATCAGGATTACGTTCTTCAGAAAGTGTTCCTCGCTCCATTCCTCGGATACCACTTATTAGGTAAATTGCAGCTGCTAGTGCTCCAGCTCTGTATTGATCTTGTGGTATATGTTCAACAAACTTCATTGCATTAATGTGGCAACCAAGTCCACCAAATGGAGTGACTACAGGAATTCCCTTTGCTACTAATTCTTCACCCAAAGTTTTCACAAATATAGGGGTTTGGCTGATAACATGGATATCCAAGGTTTCCCTGATTCCTACGGCCATAGCCTCCATCTCACGAACTGACATCCCTCCGTAGGTTAAAAATCCTTCGTATAATGTAACCAAAGGTTGCATTTTTTTGCAAAATTCCTCATTTGAAGTCATTATACCTCCACCTCGCGCACAACCCAATTTGCGCCCAGAAAAGTATATAATATCCATTAAAGAAGCAATTTCTTTAACTATATCTTCCAGTGAATGATCGGCAAATTCTGCCTCTCTGGTTTTTATAAAGTAAAGATTATCAGCTAAAAGGCTGGCATCAAGAATTGTAATAATTTTATTAGCCCTACAAAAAGCAGACATTTCCCGCATATTTGCTAAAGAGATTGGCTGTCCACCTATAAGGTTTGTTCCAAGTTCAGTTCTCACAAAAGCCACATTTTCAATACCAACATTATCAACAGCTTTTTTCAGTTTTTGCATATCAAAATTCCCCTTAAATTGGTCATCACTTTCAACTTTCCAACCTTCATCCTTTAAAACCTCTATCACATTTCCACCAAGCCTCATTATATGGGCTTTTGTGGTAGTGAAATGGTGATTCATGATTGCAAATATTCCTGGACGTACGAAAATATTGGCTAAAATATTTTCGCAGGCTCGCCCTTGATGCGCTGGCAAAAAGTATTTTTTTTCAAATGTTTCTTGAATAACACTTTCCAAACGGTAAAAAGTTTCAGAACCGGCGTAGCTATCATCTGCCATTAACATAGCAGCATATTGCTTTTCACTCATGGCATTAACACCGCTATCTGTAAGCATATCCAGGAAAACATCCCTGTTGGCTAAAAGAAAGGTGTTACATCCTGCCTTTTTTAGCGCAGCAATCCTTTGCTCTATTGGTGAAAGATTTACACGTGACACCATTCTGACTTTGTGCATTTCTAATGGAATATCTTCCCCTGAAAAAAATTTGATTTCTGAATTATTTGTAAATGTAGACATAATACTTCTCCTTAAAAAAAATAAAATAAAAAATGGAATTAAGTAATTTGTAAGCCTTGGTTTTCTGCTTATTTAGGTGCTATAAAATTATAGCGTAAGCATAAATAACCAAAAAACTATACAAATTTAAGTGCTAAATAATTTTCGATTCTTTAATATCGATATCGAAAATAAGAGATAGAACATGATTCCCCTAAAACATGTAATATAATTGAATCTTTTTGAAAGTGTATACAGTATTGAAAAACAGAGCAATCTGAAAATTGTTCAGTCTGTTTTATTTTTTCAAAATTTGTAAACACAAAACTTCCTAAAGACGTGTAATCTAACCATTATTAATTATATACATCTATTTTTAAGGAAATCAATAAGTTATTTTTAAAAATTTACAATTATAAGAAGCTGTCTTTATGGATATTTTAAGTGAGGGTTTTAAAGGAAAAACGGAGCGCAGAACCGGAGAACCGGAGTGTACTTTGACGTACATGAGGGGCATTGGGGGAAATCTGTGATTTCCCCCCAAATAGGGATGTAAGGGGAAAAAAGTTTCATTCTTTATCAAGAAAGAGAAACTGATTTTAAAAAATATTCCATATCTCTAATTTCCTCTTCAGAAAATGGATTCTCAATCCTTTGTTGTAATACTTTTCTTCTATTCACTACATACGAAAGGGAGCGTAATTCATTCGAACGTTTTAGCAAATTATCATCAGTTATACCTTCATGAAGCCTATCTTTGATTTCTCTATGTTCCTTCATTAGAAAGTTATTTAATTTTTCACTTTTTATTTCCTTATCTTTATCTTCAAATACTTTTAGCAATTCTATGAGTTCATTGATTTCACTTTCATTATCTACCGTACAAAGTTTGCGTAACAACTCACTGATTTGTTTATTGGTTTCTATGATTTCCTCTATATCGAAACTTTTTGTTAAAATACCTAATATACTGCGAGCGGGATCAATATTTTTAATATCAAATTCCAATGTATTTAATTCTTTTTTAAAAGCATTGATGAAGGGAGTAAGTTCCTCTACAGATTCTACCCAAGCAAGCGATGAGTTAATTCTTAAAATCTCGCGTATATTATTTCCAAGTTGAATTAGTCTCCTTAATAATTCTGTAAACTCCTGTTTATTATCTGCTGAGCTGATTAATCTTCTTATTCCAGGCCGTAGTAAGGGATCTTCTGGATCTTTGTCGACAAAGTCGTCAATGCTAACTACAATGTGTCTAGGAGGGATTATTGCAGGTTGTAATCTTTTATTCTCAATTTTTTTTAAGGCATTAATAAATTTGGTTGTACCATCTAAATATTCATAATGAGTATTTTGTACCATTCTTACCGCATCTCCACTCATTACAGATCGGATATCAGCTTCAACTTGCTCTCTATTTTCAGATGGAATGTTCTCTAACGCCTTCTCCAATGGAGTTTTTTGTAGAAAGGCTCCTTTCACACTTTGTCCGGCTCGTGAAAAGGATTCTTCTATACTTTGTCCGGCTCGTGAAGCGGCTACTTTAAATTTTTTAAAAAGACTAGAAGCTTTCGGTCTTTCTTGTTCTTCAGCTGCTTTTGCTTCTGCCTTTTCTCGGAAGATTCTTGCTCCTTCATGAATTCTTTCAGCTCTTCCATGAAATATTCCAATTTTAGTAGAATTAGGATTCTGTAATTCTGCAATTTTTTCATCAAAATTCTCTAAAAGCGGAAATACTTTACGTGCAAAAAACTTATCACGAGTAGGAGAGGGGGAATTTGCTAATTGTTTTATAGTTAATCTAATTGCCTGCTCGATATCATTTCTCACCTCTTCTAATTCTATAAAAAGATCAGGAGTATGAGAAAAACGGTCCCGTGCCTTGTATATCAGTTCAATATCCAGGTTTTCCATACCTTTTTGAATTATTGATCTAATTTGCTTCAGTTCTTCAATCGTTCTATTAATTTCTGCAGATGTTGCTGCTGGTGGTGGTGGCCTCCATGCAGTTATGCCATCCGAGCATAATATTGAGCTAACTGCAATTGTTAAACACACGCTACTTAGTAATTTCTTCATCATAATTAGGTACCATTAAATAATTCTCCATATAACTAACTATAATAGACAAAGATTAATTTTTCGTTAACTTAGGGAAAAATCTCAAAAAAAATATAGAATAAATTCCCTAAATATCTGTTATCTTTAACGCAGAAATTTGTTTTGGATAATTTCGTTTGTTATGACTTTTTGTGCAATAATTTTAGCAGGAGGACTTGGAACACGAATGAATTCAAGTGTTCCAAAAGTTCTTAATACAATAGCTGGAGGGACTTTATTAGAATGTGTTATACATAGTCTTTCAAAAATTGAGCAGCTAAATGAAATTATAATTATTGGCTCAAAAAATCTTTTTTTTCATGAAAAATGGAAAAAAATTGAAGAAAAAATCAAAAAAAAGGTAAAAAATGTAAAATTAGCAATTCAAGAAAAGCCACGTGGAACGGGGCATGCTGTGCAAACGGGGGTGCCACTTATTGGGAAAGAAGTTGACAGAGTTCTAATCTGCTGCGGAGATACACCATTAATTCGCTTAGAAACGTTTCAAAAGTTATTGGTCGATGAAAGTGATCTTACGCTACTTACCATGCGTATAGAAAATCCAGAACGATCATCATATGGTCGGGTTATTATTGAAAATTCGCACCCAACTTGCATTATTGAAATAAAAGAAGCTAACAGCAAGCAAAAACAAATTGATGTGGCAAATGCTGGAGTGTATGGTATTTCTGCGAAATGTTTGAAAGAATTAATTTTTAATATTTCTTGCGAAAAAAATAAAACAGCAGAAATATATTTAACAGATATTGTGGAACAAGCGTATAAACGTGGTTATTCTACGAATTTTTACGAAGTTTCTCAAAATGAGGCATATGGGATTGATACTGCTAAAGCTCTGCAAAATGTTCCGTTTAAGGAAGAATTTTTTTTTCGTGCTTTAACTCGAAATATTTCATTTCAAGACCCAGATAAAGTGGCTTTATCATTTGATACAGAAATATCTGAAGGATGTGAGATTGGAGCCTTTTGTGTTTTTGGGCACAATGTTATACTTAAGGAAAATGTAAAGGTTTTGCCGTTTTGTTATCTTGAAGATTGTTTAATTAAGGAAAATAGTGTTATTGGTCCATTTGCTAGGATTAAAGGAGAAAGCATTATAGGGCATGATGCTGTAATTGGTAACTTTGTTGAAGTAAAAAAATCACGAATTGGAGATAAAACGAAAATAAAACATCTTTCATATATTGGTGATGCGTTTGTTGAGAATTCAGTTAATATTGGTGCTGGAACTATTTTTTGCAATTATGATGGCTTTCAGAAACATAATACTAGGGTAGGGCAGGGAGCAAAAATAGGAGCAAATGTTTCGCTTGTTGCGCCGCTCACAATAGGGCAGGGCGCTTTTATTGGGGCAGGCAGCGTAATTACACAAAACGTGCCAGACGAAACATTGGCTGTAACAAGAGCTAAGCAAACACATAATTCAGAATGGCTGAAAAAACGCCAAAAAGGAGTGTGATAAATTTAGTAATGCCACAAAAGTCTTTATTTCAAAGCACAGAAAGTTCCGGGAAAAAACCATTAGCGGAAATCTTAAGGCCATCAAAACTTGAGGAGCTTGTGGGCAATGTGGCTTTTTCTGCTAATAACCTGGGGAACCTACAATCGTTAATACTTTGGGGTCCACCAGGCTCTGGAAAAACAACGCTTGCCAGGATTATTGCAAATAATAGCAGTGATTTGCAAAGTGTTTCATTGTCCGCTGTAACCTCGGGAACTCAAGATTTTCGGAATGTTTTTGAAATGGCACAACAGGGAATTAAAACAGTCCTTATGATCGATGAAATCCATCATCTTAATAAGTCTCAGCAAGATATTTTTTTACCTCATATTGAAAATGGAAACATCATTTTAATAGGAACAACCACAGAAAATCCTTCGTTTGAACTAAGACCAGCCCTCCTTTCAAGATGTAAGGTTATTGTATTTCAAAGGCTATCCACAGAAAATTTAATGCAAATTATTGAAAGAGTGGAAAATTTTATGGAAACTCCTTTAAAGTTAACCGATGAAGCGAAACTTAGCCTTTGTGAAATATCAGATGGAGATGCTAGGTATTTATTAAATAGAATTGAAGAAATTTCAAATATAGAGATTTCTCATGATTTATCAGCTCAAGAATTAGGAGAGTTTATTCATAAAAAACTTAAAACTTATGATAAGAGAGCTGATGAACACTATAACTTGATCAGCGCTTTTCATAAATCAATTAGAGGATCCGATGCAGATGCCGCGCTTTATTGGCTGACTAGGATGCTTCAGGGAGGTGAAGACCCTTTGTATATTGCAAGAAGGCTAGTTCGTGCAGCAGTTGAAGATATTGGCACAGCAGATTCAAATGCTTTGGTTATTGCTATGTCTGCTGTTCACGCATATAACTTCCTCGGTTCTCCAGAGGGTGAATTAGCCATAGCCCAAGCTGTTGTTTATGTTACTACTTGTCCAAAATCTAATGCTGTATACAAAGCTTACAACGAATCAACAGCATATGTTAAGGCAACGGGCTCTGTTCCGCCTCCAAAGCATATTATTAATGCTCCAACGAGATTCATGAAAGAACAGGGATTTAAAGAAGGATATATTTATGATCACAATACAGAGCACGCTTTTTCGGGGCAAAATTACTTTCCTGAAACTCTAGAAAGGCAAAATTTTTATAAGCCAAATGAGAGAGGATTTGAAAAAGAAATAAAAAGGAGGATGGATTGGTGGAGTAAAAATAGGAAAAAATCATGATAAAAATCGAAAATCCAGATTTTTCTATAGAGCAAATAGCAAATTCTGGGCAGTGTTTTCGAATAAATAAAATTGGAAAAGTATGGCAGGTTATTGCATTTAGTAAAGTTTTAGAAATAAAACCAATAAGGAAAAACGCTCATATTTTTTATTGTTCTTATGAAGAATATCAAGATATTTGGATGAATTATTTTGATTTTAATCGAGATTATGCAAGTATAAAAAAATCTATTTTGGAAATGAATGACCCATATCTAAATAAAGCAGTTCAATATGGATATGGAATTAGAATATTAAAACAAGATTTATGGGAAATTATAGTTAGCTTTATAATTTCACAAAGAAATAACATTTCACGAATTAAAAATATTATAAAAAAGTTATGTGTGCCTTACGGAAATGCATTTCCTTCGGCAAATATTTTAGCAACGTACGCTATAGAGGATTTCACATCTATTGGTTTAGGTTATAGAGCTCAATATCTTGCCGATATTTCCAAGGCAGGGAGCATTGGAACTCTTGATTTAGAACATCTAAAAAAGCTGGATTGTCAAGAAGCAATAATGTATTTAAAGCAATTCAATGGAATAGGAGATAAAATAGCTAATTGCATTGTTTTATTTGGGTTACATAGAATTGAAGCTTTTCCAAAAGATGTTTGGATTAATCGAATAATCGAAAAATATAATGGAAATTTTAATATTGAACGTTTTAAAGAATACGCTGGAGTTGTTCAACAATACATGTTTTTTTATCAAAGAAATTTAATATAATTAATATTATTTTAATAAAATAAAAAAAACTGTCTATTGAAAAGATAGTATGTATATATTAGTATTAAAGAAAGTAGGGGATTGATAAGAAGCAGTATATGTGCCAAAGTTGGAAGAGTTAATTTTGAAAAATTTTCTTCCAATTGCATTATGTGTTTATTGAGGTTTATATGTTAGAAAAATTTTTAAAATTTATCCTGTCAGCAGGTTTGGCTTTGCTTGTTGCAGGTTGTTCTCAAAAAATAGATTTTGAAAATGATGTTCCACAACGGGCAAAAAGTATTTCTAATGAACAAGTAAAAAAGGCGAGAGAGTCCATGAGTTCTCCGGAACTTCGTAGGCAATATAGAGATTATGAAAAAAATTCATCGTCTGAAACTTTAGCTGATCTTCAAAGAAGAAAGAGAGAATTGGAAAGAAGAATTGCTACTATATTACGCGCAAATTCAAACAATAGTAATATTTGTTCAATATGTAAAAAAAAGTATAATATGCATCCTTCTAAGAAAAGAGCGATTCTTAGAAAAAAGAGAAAAGTACAAAGGCCTGTGGTAAACGAGCCTTCTTATCAACAAGTTATTCCTGTTGCTCCTGCCCCCAATGTTCCTTTTGGAGGACAGTCTATGCAGCAGTCAGGATACATTGATCCAAATGTAATTCAAACGCCAATGTTCCAGCAACCTATTCCTATGCTTCCTCAACCTCAATATCAGCAGTCTGTTCCTATGCAGCCATATCCGATTAGCTAAGGTTATGATTGCTTTTAAATATAAAGCCTTAAGTGGTGAAGGAAAGGCACAAAGAGGGGTTATATACGGAAATGACGTTTCGGATGTTACGGAAATTTTAAAAGAGAGCCGCTTTTTTGTAATTTCTGTAAAAAAATTTAAACGATTTTATTTTTTAGAGAAAGATCGTTTAGAAAAAGAAATTTTCGTTTTTTTTAAACAATTTAGCTTGCTACTTAACCAAAAAATTCCATTAGTAGAAGTATTAAAAACACTAGAAACAATAACTGATTTCTTTCCCCTTAAAATGGCTATCCATCAAATTTCCCTTGATATTCATAGTGGAATTAAATTTTCCCAAGCACTTGAAAAACATAGAAAATTATTTACAGACTTTGTTATTGCTTGCTTATACAACGCAGAAAAAACTGGAAATTTAATAAAAGCAAGCCAGATCCTCTGTGATTTCCTTAGTATGCAGCAAAAATTCAAGAAAAATATAAATAAAATAACTTTTTATCCATTATGTATATTTTCTGTTTTATTTTTATTAATTATATCTATACTTAAGTACCTTATTCCTACGGCAAAAGATTTTCTTTACGAGATTGGAAATATTAGTATAAGCCAAAAAATCTTGATCTTCCTTTCTGATTTATCAATTAGTTTTCCAATTTTGTTTTTTTCCTCATTTTTTGCATTTTTTTTAATTTTTTCCTTATTTTTTAAAAAATTTTTTCTTAATCGTCTTTTTTATGAAAAGTATAACTGGATATTTTGGTTACAGTCTATTTCTGCACTTTTGCTTTCGGGAGTTCCTTTAAAAGATTCTTTACGGATTTCAACAAAAAATATATCATCTTTAAAGAAAAAGCTGAAAGAAGTGGAAAAAGATCTTTTAAATGGAGAATCTTTTTCTGAATCTTTAGCAAAAGAAAAAGGATTTTTGCCAAGTTTGCTTAACTTTTTGAAAATCGGAGAATCTTCGGGGCAGTTAGGGGAAATGTTATTTCAGTGCGCAAAGTTTGAGCAGGAAAATTTGGATTATAAAATAGAAACCTTTTTTGCTAGATTTTCTCCGCTTTTACTTTTATTTGCCGGTTTAACAATTTTATGGATCGTTTTATCAATATTTCTGCCGTTCTACGAAAACTTATCAATGAATTATTAAAATAAAAATCCTCTCAATTAACCTTTTATAGTAGGGTTCATTAACAGCAAGATCAATTTTATCCTCATTTTGTTTTTTGAGGACAAGCAATTGGTGCGATTGATCCTATCATTTGGCGTTTTTACTATAAGTAAATGTTTCCAATTAACATTTTATAAACATTTTTTTTTACTTTTAAAAATAGCAATTAATATCGGGCTGTAAAGATTGGTTTAGAAATATTTTTTTTTTTTTGATTTACATATTTCTTTTGCATTAAATGCTTTTTCTCTTCTTCATTCAATTGATTTACTTTATGACTAAGTGTAGTTAAATTATGGAATCCTCCACGATTTCCTATATTTTTTCTATATATTTCTTCCCAGCTGTGTCCTTTTGTTTTAACTCCAAATTTTCCACAATTATTTTTTAAATAAATGGAAAATGTCTGACTTTCCTTAGGTAGGGCTTGAACTCGCACTCTGCCAATTCCTTTATTATAAAGGCCAAGTTCTTTTGCAGCTGATACAGATAAATCTATAATTCTATTTTTGTATTTAAATGGCCCGCGATCATCAACAAGTAGTATTACCTTTTTTCCATTTTCCAAGTTTGTAATACGAACTATGGTTGGTAAAGGTAAAGTTTTGTGTGCAGCTGTCATTGAATATTGGTTATATGTTTCACCTTGAGCTTTTTTCCCTCCATGAAAGCCAGGACCATACCAAGATGCAAGTCCGATTTTATCGTAATCATAGTATTTTTGCGGCGAATGCCAAGTTCCTTGAACATAATACGATTCAGAAGAGCGCGAAACACCTGTAACTGGATACCTATAGGTAGTACATTGCGTTAAAAAAAAGGCAAAAAACGGCATTATATAATATAATAATTTATTTTTTTTCATCAAATATTCACCTTTATTTATCATTATTTTTTTACATCTATTTTTCTTAACTTTTCTACTATAATCTGAAATAATATAGTTTGCTAACTTATCCCTTCTAACTCTTAATTTTTTTTTCATTATAAAAAATCTAGATATACCAGGGCCCCCAAAGAATGCGGATTTTTAATTGCTGCCAATCCTTGAAACCCAAGAAGTTTGAATCCGCAATTTTTTTTGGGTTTGGGTATAAATTAAAAAAGATAACTCAAGTTTATCTTTATATCTTTTAAAAGGCAAATGCGATCAGAAGAAAAATTAAGAAGCTGTCTTCATGTTTATCTGAAATCTAACCTATTTTAGGGAGTAAGAAATATTATTAGACCTTCGAAATGCAATACTACCAATTTTTAGTAGGTATTGTTGATTTTGTAAAAACATCAACGCCGTTAGCTGTTACGCCAAGGCTGTGCTCAAATTGGGCTGATAAGGAGTGGTCGTATGTTATTGCAGTCCAGCCATCAGAAAGAATTTTTACCTTCCAACTTCCTGTATTAACCATTGGTTCAATAGTAAAAAACATTCCTTCCTTCAAAATTGGTCCTTCACCAGGTTCCCCAAAATGTGGAACTTGAGGATCTCCATGGAAAACGCGCCCAAGGCCGTGTCCACAAAAATCTCTTACAACCGAAAATCCTTCTTTTTCTACATAGGTCTGAATAAAATGCCCAATATCGCCAATTGTAACCCCAGGGCGAACAATTTCTATTACCTTCATCAGCGATGTATATGTTACATCTATTAACTTTTTGGCAATGTGGGAAACTTTTCCAACAGTAAACATTCGGCTTGTGTCACCATACCATCCATCTAATATCACTGTTATATCAATGTTTAAAATATCCCCTTTTTTTAATATTTTATGGTCCGGTATTCCATGGCAAACAACGTGATTAACGGAAATACAAGTTGCTTTGGGAAACCCTTTATAATTAAGAGAAGCAGGGATTGCATTGTGATCAAGAATGAATTGATGGCACATTTTATCAAGTTCTTCCGTTGTAATGCCGGGTTTAACGAAGGGGCTGATAAAATCCAAAACAGATGCAGCTAACCGGCCGGCTGCACGCATTTGAGCGAAATTTTCTTTTTTATGAATTGTAATCAAAAGACTATCCTTTTAAAATTTTAGAAAAAAATGGAAATTATTATTTTGGAAGCAATTTTTTACTTTTTTTCTGTTTTAAGTTCCATTTTCTTATTACATCTTTTATAAATTATAACAAAACACCAAAAAATACACCATTAGATTTACTTAAGCGTATGTTTTTTTAGGGTAGTTGCCAGGGGCTTTTAGTTCTCAAATAAATATGATATAAACTTTAAGAATTTGTATTTTATCTTTATAAAGAGAGGAAGTATTAATTATGAGTATATAGTAGAAATGCCAAACGATAGGATCAATTACACCAATTGCTTATCCTCCAATTGAAAACAAAATTAAGGATAGAATTGATCCTGTTATTAATGAATCTACTATATAGTGGAACTTGGTCCAAGGAATTCATCTGGTCTAGGTATTCCTTGACGAAATTCCATAGTTCACATTAATAATTACAAACCCTTAGCTCAAAAAAAGCCTTAATATGCTTGCATACTGGGCATAACTGAGGAGCTTCTTTACCTTCAAAAGAATACCCACAATTATTGCATTGCCAAACAACTTTTTCTTCTTTTCGGAAAACCTTATTTTCTAGAATATTTGCTAACAGTTGATTGTATCTTGCTTCATGCTCTTTCTCTATTTCTACAACAGCTTTAAATAAAAATGCGATATCACGAAATCCTTCCTCTTCAGCTTCTCTAGCAAATTTGGCATACATTTCCGTCCATTCATAATTCTCTCCACCTGCTGCAGCTTTTAGGTTTTCAATTGTATTTGGAATATTTCCGCCATTTAATAATTCAAACCAAATCTTTGCGTGTTCTTTTTCATTATTGGCAGTTTCTTCAAATATATTTCCTATTTGAATGTATCCTTCTTTTTTTGCTTGAGAAGCGAAATATGCGTACTTATTTCTAGCTTGAGATTCCCCAGCAAAAGCTTCCCTTAAATTTTTTTCGGTTTTACTTCCATTCAATTCCACACTGCACCTATATCAAAATTTACAAACAAAAAACCCTAACATTGGCAACGTAGATTGTCAATAATTATAAAACTCGTCTCTAGTCTTTTTCAGGGCTAAGTCCTAGAAATAAAAAAAGATAACACAATCAAAAAAAATATTATATATTGAAGTATTAACGCGAACTATGGATTAAAATAAAATTTTAAAAATCTCCAAAAATAGGCTAGATTCCTTTTAGGAGTAATTGTTTATCAGGAATCTAGCCTATTTTGAGGGGTTTGAAAATCTTTTTCTAATCCATAGTTCGCGTTGATAATAGTAATAATAATAATGTTTCTTCAACATTTCAAGTTTTATTTTAATTTTTTCTATCTTTTTTTTCAACACATTGTATAGTAGAAACGCCAGACAATAGGATCAATCGCACCAATTACTTCCCCAATTAAAAACAAAATTGAGGATAGAATTGATCCTGCTGCCAATGAATCTACTATATCATACGGAATTACAAACTTGTCTGCCCAAAGAGCCACAGCAAAAAAGATTATGGAGCTATGGAAAATCATTGGATTCGAACAGAGATTGCGCAGGAGAATCTAAAGCTGTTTTCAGCTTGATGTGAACCCACTAAAAAATCGGAGTTAGGAGTTAAAAATTCAAAGCGTTAAAATATCTATCTCCAGCATCTCCTAACCCTGGAACAATATAAGCATTCTCATTTAGTTTTTCATCCAATACTGCTGTTATTATTTTAACTCCAGGAAAAGCTTCCGAAATTCTCTTAACCCCTTCAGGAGCACTTACTATACACACGCAAACTATGTTTTCTGCTTTTATACCTCTTTGAGTAAGTAGTTTAATGGCTTCGTATATGCTTCCTCCAGTAGCCAACATTGGATCGCAAACGAAAACTTTCTTATTTTTAAAGGCTTTTGGAAAGTTATTATAATATAAACTAACCTCATGAGTTTTTTCATCTCTTTTCATACCTAAATGATAAGTTTCTGTGTTTGGTATAATACTTTCTGCTACAGAAGAAATACCTAATCCAGCTCTTAAAATTGAAACTACAATAATATTAGATTTCAAATCTATACATTTACATTTTGCATTTCCTACTGGAGTTTTAACATTAATTGAAACTACTGGTAAATCCTTAGCTGCTTCATAAATTAATGCTTTTGATATTTTTTTTAAAGATTTCTTAAAATCGTATGATTTTGTCTTCTTATCTCTTATAATACTTAAATGATGAGAAATAAGAGAATGATTCAAAACTACTAAACCTGCAAAAGAATCACCACTATTTATAGCCAATAACATCACAATAAACTGAATTTCCTTTTTAAAAAAATTACTCATAAACGCCCGTACAAATTGATCAACACTGCTCATTTGAAAATTATCAAAAAAGATAAGAAGTAACAATACTTTGTTTTAAATTTTTCTTAAATGATGACAAAGGAAATTATTATCGTGCTTGGGCTTCAAGGTCAACATCTTTAAGCATTTTTTTTGGCTTTTTATAGACAAAACCATGTTCACCTAACCAGCAAGCTAGGCCGTGTTCTGAGAATTTCACGTCGTAGCGATCTTGAATATATACTGGGGCCCCCAAAGAATGCGGATTTTAATTGCTGCCAATCCTTGAAACCCAAGAAATTTGAATCCGCAATTTTTTGGGGTTTGGGGATACTGGCGCTTTCAGTACTGATTTCATATCAACTCATGACAACAAAACCTTCAATCACACCGTTTGAGGGGCTTTCACCTAATCCATAGTTCGCGTTAATAGGTGGAAGGGTGAGGATACAAGCATTGAAGCAATGTACCAAAATGTACATTTAGTACACTCCGGTTCTGCGCTCCGTTTTTCCTTTAAAACCCCCAGTTAAAATAATCTATAAAGACAGCTTCTTAAAATTATTTCTGCATTTTTCTCCCTCCCCATTAACCATTTTTAAACATTTCTTTTTTACTCTAAAAATAGATTTTGTTCTTATTTTATTAGGGGGTCATTATGACTTTTACTTATAAGCGAGGTATTCCTCTTTCTTCTTTTCTCTTAGCATCCTGGGCGATTGCGCCAATTGGGGCTTCTGAAATTAGTGTGTCTAATGTGGAATTAGGCTATCTATATCCAGGGGCAGAAATCCAAAAATCCCTTCCACTTTCCGATATTCAAAGTACTTGCAAATACATGGTTGAAAACTATGAACGGCTTAAAAACCATTTGCCCCTTCAAAATAGGGAAATTAAGGGCAGTGATAAATGGCACATC
>JAITOG010000091.1 GCA_031290075.1 Holosporales bacterium
ATTTATTAAAAATATTTTTAAATATCATAAAAAAATAGTTAGTTTACAGTAAACATAGTTAGCATAAAAACAACTTTATCAAAAAAATAAAAGGCTTGTTTTCGACTTTTAAAAAAAAATGATCCTTGTAAACAGGGATTTATAAGAGATATTTTTATGTAGAGATGTAAGGACCCAAACCCCAAAAAATTGCGGATTAAAACTTCTTGGGTTTCAAGGATTGGCAGCAATTAAAATCCGCATTCTTTTGGGGCCCTGGTATAGCCTATTTTTGAAGATTTTTTAAATTTTATTCTAATCCATAGTTCTCGTTAATTGAAAGATTAATTTTTTAATAACTACACTTCGTGCAGAAAATATTTCTTTTTGTTTCATATTCAAATCTGCCAGCGTTTTTTTAGATCCGTTTGGTAAAAAAGCATCGTCCCAGCCATAATGGTCTGGATTACTGCATTTTACAATTTTATAAGCGTATTCTCCGTACACATCCCCGCGAACAACAATTTCTATGCGAGCATCAACATAAGCCAAAGCTACTGAAAATGTAGCACTTTTATCAGTAATTCCCTCTAAATGCTCAGATACTCGTTCTTTTGCTCTATCAAAATCCTTATTGGGGCCAGCGATCCTTGCACAGTACATTCCTGGAAACCCGCCAAGAGCATTTATGGCAAGTCCAGAGTCATCGGAAATTGTTGGAATTCCTGTTAATTTGAAATAATGCCTAGCTTTTATAAGAGCGTTTTCTTCATATGTTTTGCCGTTTTCTTTAACATCAGGAAAATATAAACCTTCTAAAGTTTGAATATTACAATTTTTAATATTCCAAAATGCTTTAAATTCATTAATTTTTTTAGTATTTGTTGTTCCTAATAAAATATTAAATTTTTTCTTACTTTCTTTATTTTTTTTGGATATTATATTTTCTGTTAACTGGGGATTTTTTTGTGGCATAGCTTCAGAGGGCAAAGTAAGCTTATTTTTTTAAAAAATAATAAACATTTTTTATTCGGCTTTAACACAGAATTCAAAAAAATTATCTATTTACAAGATAATAAAATAATATTACTGTAAAAAAATCAAGAAGAAAAAGGGGAAACTGTATTTTTTTATTTTGAAAGTTGAGGTAGACTTTTGCATAGCAGTCATAATACTTATATGAACTTCAGGTTTAATATACTTTAAAAAATAAAAGCCCTGGGCTTTCTGCTTGCTAATTCAATCCCTCCTCTTGTATAAATCTTTTTAAAGGTATAGAATGTATACTTATGTTGGAAAATATATTAGAAATCTTAAGGAGTAATTAATGATGGATTTAGAAAATGGCGTACCAATAACCGCAGCAGGTTTTGAGAAATTAAAAGATGAACTAAAAAGACTAAAAGAAGTTGAAAGGCTAGAGATTGTTGAAGATATAGCAGAAGCAAGAAGCCATGGTGATTTATCAGAGAATGCTGAATATCATGCTGCTAAAGAACGCCAATCTTTTATTGAAGGAAAAATTTCTGAGCTAGAGGAAAAAATTAATCAAGCTCAAATAATTGATATATCCCAAATATCTGGAAATGAAATAAAATTTGGAGCAACTATCACATTAAGAAATTTAATAAACAATAACATTGCAAAATACCAAATTGTCGGAAGTTACGAAGCTGATGTTAAACAAGGATTACTTTCAATAACTTCCCCATTAGCTAGAGCTTTAATTGGAAAAAAGGTTGATAACGAAGTTGATGTTACCATTCCAAGCGGCACGCATTCTTACGTAATCGAGAAAGTAGAGTATATTTAATAATTGCGGAGTTGAAAAAAAGTGGTTCTGTTATATGGACGACATGCCTGTTTTGAAGCTCTTTTAAATAAATGTAGAGTTATAAATAAAATATTTGTGACTAACAATATATTAAAAGAGTTAAGTAAAATAGAGTCTTTAAATATAGATTTATTTCAAAAAATAATATCTGTAGTAGATAGAGTTTTTTTGGATAATTTGTTTGAACAAAGTACGGTTCATCAGGGAATTGTTATTGATGCTCAACCTTTAGGAAATGTTCCATTGGAAAATTTGATAAAAAAGAAGAAAAAATCACAAACTATCGTTATTTTAGACCAAGTTGTTGATCCGCAAAATGTTGGAAGTATTTTGCGTTTATGTAGGGTTTTTGAGGCGGATGGTATTGTAATGACGTCTTCGCACGCTCCAAAAGAAACAGGATCTATAGCAAAAGTTGCATCTGGAGCACTAGAAATTATTCCGCGCTGCGTCGTTCCTAACCTAGCTATGGCAATAAGAAAATTAAAGGAAGCTGGCTTTTGGTGCATTGGGTTAACAGAACACGGAGATAAATCTATGAGAGACATTGATTTAACTGGAAAAATCGCGTTAGTAACCGGAAATGAAGGAACTGGGATGAGACAACTAACACAGAAGCTGTGCGATTTTAACGCTTTTTTGCCAACGTCCTCGCAATTTTCCACACTTAACGCAACAATGGCCACAGCCATAACATTGTATGAAGTTTTTATTGCTCAGAATTTTGCCAAAAAAAATGAAAAATAGGGAAGGTTAATTAAAATCTCCAAAAAATTCCTGCAGAAAGTTGAATATCTTTTGCAAAATATTTAACATCTGCTGCGCGATCTGGAGAACGGAAAGTGATATCAGGATAATAGATATATGAGCATTGTGCTCTAAGTGAAATTTTGCGGGAAACAAAAAATTCAGCTCCTAATCCCGCGCTAACACCTAAACTAAATTTTTCTTTGCTAAATGATAGCATCTTGGTTTTCAGGTCATAAGCAGGCTGAACAATAACAGATTCCCACTTAGGATTCTCACCATAGGATGTGTTAATATTGTAAAACATTTTTACTTCTTTATTTATTAAATCTTTATCTTCAAATATTATTTTTAATTTATTACCTTCTAAACCTAATACTGTAAAAATATAAACTCTGTCTTTTAAAATTTTTCCAAAACGAAAATTAATACCTAAAGATATATTTTTATTAAAAGAAACATTGCTTAATAAGTCCAAATCTCCACTAAAATATATTTTTTGAATTAAATTGTTAGCAAAAAAGTTACTTTCTGTACCCCCTGCCCCTGTTTCAATTTCGTTAGGAATATCGCCCTTAAATAACTTAACTGTTATATTTTTGCTAATATCAAGAGACGATTTTCCCAAGAAAACTTCTGTAGCAATAAGCAGATCATCTTTTCTAAAAATATAAGCACCAATAGTAAACGTATATTGAAAATAACTATTGTTTTCACAATAAACTTTCGAAGTTAAATTTTGCAATAATAAATTAAAATAATCTTTCGGTAGCCCTAGATAAAACCACTTTGCTGCCCAATTTGGTGACTCAATTTGCACTTTCTGTTGTCCTATATATATTTGCTCTAAAGAATCTTTATATGCATCTTTTATTGTATTATTCCAGTATTCTGCTTTTCCTTGGTTAATAGTATTAAAAGTAAAATTTCTCTGCGTTAAAAAACCAACATATATTTGAGGCTTAGAAAAAGCCGAATATAAAAAAAATGGGAAAAAAAATATATACTTTTTCATACTTTAAAGTCTCCGCCCAATACCTAAAAATATACAATTCTCTACACTATGATACTTAAAAGCATATTCAAATTTAGGATTATTAAAATCAATTTTTTGTTTTGAAGGAAGTTTAATTTTATTAGAAAAACCAAACTTAAATTCATATTCAGTTCTTATAAAATAGTTTTTGGGCAAATTATATTCAAAACCTAGCCCCATATTTATTGAAAAAAAGTATTCTCTACCTGTTACTGCGTAATCGGTAATTTCAGGAATTTCTCCAAAAATATTTTTGGTATAATCAACTTGATTTCCGATGTCATCATATCTTATTATTTTCACGTTATTTTTTGAAGTAACACCAAATTTTTCCCAAAAACACTGATTTATCCCAACTCCACCTTTTAAATACATCATAAACTTTTTAAGTGGGAAAAAACCAAGACGCAAATACCCACCAACTGAAAAATTTCTTGAACACAAAATATCCGTTGCAAAGTAGTAAGCCCCTTTAAAACCATGACGGCTAAAAAATGTTATATCTGAAAAATCTAATAATGGTTGTTTTTCAGATAATTCTTTTATTTTAACATTTGAATATTCAAAAGATACTTCGCAGCCAATATAAAAATTATCTTTTAATTTTTTCCCATTTCCAATCCAAAAAGCTGCGCCTATTCCTTTTTTCCAAGAATCAATAAGTACTTTTTCTGGAACATTATTTAAAGTTAAAAACAAATTATTGAAATATTCTTCTTTTTTCTCAGGATCCCTTCCCGCATTTCCATAATAATCTTCCAAAGCAGCTGAAAATTTAGACATATCATCTTCAAGCCACTTTGAAACGGGGTTAGTCCAATATATTTTTGGGAAAACAAAATTTCCAGATGTGCTAACTCCGATGTATACAGATTCTGCGTTATTACAAGAAAAACAGCCCCAAAATGCAAAAAAGATATTTTTTTTAAATAATTTGTTCAAAATTCCCCCAAAAAACAAATTTTTTAATATCCCCTTTAAAAGGTTGTGATATTTTAAAATAAAAGGGAAGTAGTAAATTTTTAGTTAAGATGGAAAGCAGATATACAATAAAAGGATCTTTACGTAGAGCTGCTAGGCTTGCAGCAGTTCAACTTTTATATCAAATTGAGCAATCGGAAATAGAAACTACGGATGCTTTTGCAGAATTTGAAAAAAGTATAGATTTAGAAAAAAATAATGAAAAAAAAAATAAAATTAAGGTGGATTTTGATTTTTTACGTAAAATTTTAAATGGGGCTAAGCAACGTAAAAATGAAATAGATAAGTGTATACAAAAGTATTTAGCAAAAAAATGGTCTATTGAAAAACTTCCTCTTATTTTAAAAGCTATTCTTCAGCTTTCTTTGTATGAAATATTTTTTGAAAAAATTCCGCGTCCAGTAGTTATAAACGAATATATTGAAATTACTAGAGAGTTTTTTCAAGAACCAGAAGTTGCGTTTGTTAATGGCTTTCTGGATAATGCAGAAATACTCGAGGTTTTTTAGTAAACTGATTTACCTAAACCACCCAAAGCTTTTTAAGAGCTTTTTAAAATTCCGGGTTTTTAAAGAGCTTTTTGAAAAGCGCCGGGTGGTTTAGGTTGCTCTATGGCGAACTATACCAATTCGTACTAGAACCTTGGATTTTTACCCCGCTCAATCCTGCGGATTCACTAGACTCTGTTTCTTGTGTTTCACTGTTATGTAGTATAACTCATTCGCAGTAGAATCCTCGGATTCATCGCCTTCTAATTCAGCCTGCGTTTCACCGCCATTAGAGATATAAACCAAACAACGCTCTTATTTTATATTCCTTATCAGATCAGATGGAATTTGGTTTTTATAATTTTTAACATTTCTATCTGCACCCCTTTCAAGTAACATTCTATCAATTTCAACATTTCCTGAAACAACAGCCACATGAAGTGAGGTATTGCCATTGCTATCTATAACGTTTGGAATTGCTCCAGCAATAAGTAATATTCTAGCAATTTCAGTATTTTCTCTTTTACAAGCTAAATGAAGTGGGGTATTGCCATTACCATCTATAACGTTTGGAATTGCTCCAGCAATAAGTAACATTTTAACAATTTCAGCATTTCCTCTTTCACAAGCTAAATGAAGTGGGATATTGCCATTACCATCTATAACGTTTGGAATTGCTCCAGCAATAAGTAACATTTTAACAATTTCAGCATTTCCTGAAACAACAGCCATATGAAGTGAGGTATTTGCCATTATATCTCTAACGTTTGGACTTGCTCTAGCATCAAGTAATATTTTAGCAATTTCAGTATTTCCTAAAACAACAGCCATATGAAGTGGGATATTGTCATCATCATCTACAATATTTGGAATTGCTCCAGCAATAAGTAACATTTTAACAATTTCAGCATTTCCTCTTTCACAAGCTAAATGAAGTGGGCATAATCCACAGCTGCTAATATTTGCAGCCCTGCAAATATTTTTAACATTTGGATTTGCTCCAGCAATAAGTAACATTTTAACAATTTCAGCATTTCCTCTTTTACAAGCTATATGAAGTGGGGTAATGTCTCTAACATCTTCATCATTTGGATCTGCTCCAAACTCAAGTAACATTCTAACAATTTCAACATTTCCTATTAAAGCAGCTCTATAAACTAGGGTCTCTCCACACACATTTGCAATATTTGGTTTTTCTCCAAAATTAAGTAACATTTTAACTCCTGTCGCATCTTCTCTTTCAACTTATATAACGCAGTGTGCAACTTCAAGAAAGTATAGAATCAAATTGAATATTTCCAGTTAAGAAAAATGAAACAGTATGTGAGCAAAGTTTTCGTCGCACTTTAGATAGTAAATGCCAAAT
>JAITOG010000059.1 GCA_031290075.1 Holosporales bacterium
AAGAAGCTACAAGTCTTAAAGCTGACGCAGCGCAGCGAGTCGCAGAGCTTGAAGCTGCTAAAGTTGCCGCAGGGAAACGATCCGCAGAGCTTGAAACTGCCAGAAAGGAACTAGAGCAAACCAAAGCTGCCGCAGAAGGACGAGCCGAAGAGCTTGAAGCTGCCAAAAGAGAGCTAGAGCAAGCCAGAGCTGCCGCAGGGAAACGAGTCGCAGAGCTTGAAACTGCAAAAGCTGACGTAGCTCAACAGGCTGAAGCTGCTGCGGCGCGAGTAGCGGAACTAGAGGAAGAAGCCACAAGTCTTAAAGCTGACGCAGGGAAACGAGTCGCAAAGGCTGAAGCTATAGTCCAAAAGGTGAAAAAAGCAGCAGGAGTAGTCGAGGGGAGGAAGGGCTCCTTGGATGAGTGGTTTATATATATAGACAGGAGGGTAAAGGAAATTGCTGAATTAAATGATCGGCTCAATACTTATAAAGAAACAATTACAGGGAAAGATATGGAAATTAAAAGACTGAAAGAGAGGCTTAGACGCTTTACGTAAAAAAAAATAATGTCCGCCTCGCCTCTTTCGCAGTTAGCGATAACCACTTTCCGTTACAAGTCATGTGATAGCACAAACTTGATGGCAAAGCGCATAATCGCCGAAAATCCTTTAGCTGCTCAATTACCGTATTCCGTAATTATAGGCGAGGAGCAACTTAATGGATATGGGACTAATGGAAGAAGTTGGATATCTCCTAAGGGAAATATTTATCTATCTTTCATAGTTCCCAAAAATATTGTAGAAAAAGCTCATATAGGGCGCCTTTCCATTGCAACAAGTGTTGCTGTGGCTAATGTTATAAAAAATTTGGGGATAAAAGATGTATCTGTAAAATGGCCAAATGATATATTAATTGAAAATAAAAAAATTACTGGAATACTGGTGGAAATTGAAGGAGAATTTGCCATTATTGGGGTAGGAATAAACATACAAAAAGCTCCAAGTATTAACAATAAAACAACATGTATAAAAAATCATTGTACTCTTCCAATTAATATTGAATCAATAATTGACGAACTTATCAAATATTTATTAAATGAATATGATAAATTACAAGCTAATAAATTTAATGAAATAAAACAAAGTTGGAGTTTAATGTGCCCTGATTTAGGGAAGATTGTGAAAAGGGAAACCGAGGAAGGGGTTTTTTTAAGAATCGGAAATTACGGAGAAATGATTATGGACTGCAACGGAGTTATTAAAACTATTTTTTCTGTAAATCAAATTAATAGCGTTGGCTAAACAAAGCTTAGTTATAGTCCCGGATAATTTAGGAGTCTAATGGTTGAGCCCATTCCTTCGGTTTCTTCCCTAATTTTTTGGCAGCAAATTCGAACGGTGTTAAGAACCTGTCTTTATGGATTATTTTAATTGATGTTTTTACAGGTTCTAAAAATCAAAAAAAACGTTTAGAACTTAGCCTTGATAACTTAACAAGTATAGCTTTATTTCTTTTAATTCTTACTAAATTAAGTTACATTTTAAATAAAGAGTTACATATTTTATAAATAGTTTTGTGTTAACAGCTAGGGAAATTATTAGTTTGGAACACGTTGGACTTCAATATAATGAAAATCGTCCTGTTTTCCAAAATGTTTCTTATAACATTTTTACTGGTGATTTTTACTTTTTAACTGGCCAGAGTGGTGCTGGAAAAACTTCGTTACTAAAAATTTTATACAGAGCAGTAAACCCAAGTTTTGGGCGTGTTAAGGTTTTTGGATATGATGTTAGTTCTATTAACCGTGCTGATTTACCCATATTTCGGCAACATATAGGTCTTACTTTTCAAGATTGCAGGTTAATTGAAGATTTATCTATTGTTGAAAATGTGGCGCTTTCTATGCATATAAGCGGTAGTCAGTATAAAAAGTCGTGTGTGTATGCAAGAGAATTACTTGATTGGGTTGGTCTTGGAGATTATCTTGATTCTTATCCAGATATTCTTTCAGATGGCCAAAAGCAAAGGGTTTCTATTGCAAGGGCTGTTATAAAAAGGCCGGCATTGTTATTAGCCGACGAACCAACAGGCAACCTGGATGATGATAATGCTCTTAGATTAATAGCTTTATTTGAAGAGCTACATCGTATGGGAACAACAATAATTTTAGCAACTCACAATAGCCAATTAATAGAAACATTTTCATATCCTAGGTTAATATTGAAAAATGGAACTTTATTTGTTGGAAATGTTAATAAAAAGAGGAATGCTGTATGAAAAATTTTTCCTTTTACCAAGGAGCTTCATCTTTAACTCCAGCAAAAAATAAAAGCGGCTTATCGCTAATTTTTGTTTTCATGGTTTTTTTGCTTTCCTTTATAATTTGTTGCACTTTTTTATTTGCAAATGGGTTTCATGGTTGGAAGAATGGTAGGGAATATAAAATAACAGTTGAAATCCCTTTTGGTTCTCATTCTGTTGGAGAATCTTTTGAACACTTTGCCAAAAGACATTTAGAAAAAGTTTCGATTGCTACGTGGAAAATTAAACAAATGCCAAAAGTTATTAATGTTGAAAAAATTGCTCCAGAAAAAATCCGTAATATGTTAGCTATTTGGACTGGCGAAAAAAAATTAAATACAGAATTTCAGTTGCCAACACTTTTGGATGTTAGTTTCGAACATTTAAAAGACGTTGAAATTGAGAATATAAAACAAGAACTGCGAACTATTTCTTCTGATATTACTATAGAAAGTCATGGTATATGGTCTCAAAAATTATCTATTTTAGGGCAGAATTTGGAAATTATTTCGTTAATTGTTAGCATTTTTATATTAATTTGTACATCAATTATAGTTTCACTTATAACTAAATCCTCTTTACAAACATATTATTCAACTTTAGATATTTTGCGCCTTATGGGAGCAAAGGATTCTTATATAGCCAATATTTTCCAATCTCATATTATGAAGGCAAGTGTGAAAGGAGGAATAATAGGATTTTTCCTTTCTTTACCAGCAGTTTATGCTTTAATGATGGCCCTGCAGTATTTGGGCCTTAATGGTGTTATGTGGGCTCCTATTTTTGGGCAGATTTTATTAATACTAGTAATAATCCCTATTATTTTACTCATTTTAAATATAATTATTTCACGCATTACTATTTTATCGCACTTAAGACATTTGGATGCTTGTTTATAGGAAAAGTTTATTTGTATCTATATTTTCTTTTATAAATACTTTTTGTTATACAACTGAAAATAATAATAGATTTCTTTCGAAACCAATTTCTTCTAGCAAAGTTGAAGGAGCATACGAAGCGCAGAATCAGAGTGCATTAGATATACATGAGGGGCATTTGGAGAAATCACAGATTCCCCCAAAACCCCATGAGAATTCGAGCATTGAAGCGACGAACAAATTTGCAGAAGAAGCAAAAGAAATTGAGTTACGAAAAAAGTCTAATAAATCTCCTCCAATTTTTGAATATAATTCAAGCATTAAAAGAATTTCCTGTAATATAAATTTTAAAAATATTCCGCAATTTATAATTAAAGAATTTGAAAAATGGTCTCTTTTAATGAAAGAACAAAAAAATGGGCTTGTTTCTGAAAAAGTAGCAACAAAAGATGCAAAAAAAGATAAAAAAATTTTAAAAAAATTGTTTATAAGATTTGGATATTTTGATGTAGATATCAAAACTAAAATTGATTTTGACAGTAATAAAGCAACAATTTATTATATAGCTGCTCCTGGAGAGCGCTATAAAGTTTCCGATAAAAAAATTGAATTTTTAAATTCCACGCAAAATTTTTCCCCAATAGAGCATATAATATTTGTTTTAAGGGGCGAAAAAATTGATTTTTCAAAAATAGAATCTGAGCAAAAAAAAATACAGGTATATTTTAAAAAAATTGGTTACTTCTTTGCAGAAGTAAAAAATCCAGTTC
>JAITOG010000105.1 GCA_031290075.1 Holosporales bacterium
AAATTACAATCTGTTTGCCGAAATGTAGAGAAAAAATATGGATTAAAATCAGAAAACTATTTAGATAACTCCAAAGATAAAAATAGACCAACAAATTTGATAAAAAACAATGAAAAAGCTCAAAATATGGAAGCCCATCAGGGACAGCAATCTTTTTTAGGTTATGTTGTAGAAAAAAAGTCTTTTATTTTTGAAACTCTGGAAAATTTGGCGACTTGGGGCGAATTTCATAGCGGCCTAAGAAAAATAGGAATTGAGGTTAAATTAAGAGGGCGAGGGCTCGTTTTTAAAGACAAATTTAGTGAAAAAATGGTTAAATGTAGCGATGTTGACCGGGAACTGAATTTCGGTAAATTAGCCAAAAGATTAGGCGATTTTATAGCTATTTCAGATAAAGAAGAAACATTAACGCCAAACAGTGAGAAATATACGTCAAAACCTCTTTACAACAGTAAAAATAAAGAGCTACTCTACCAAAATTATAAAGCTGAAATGGCTGAAAGAAAAACAGCTTTGGAGAAAATAAACCAAGAAGAAAAAGAAGGTTACCAGACAATTAAAACCAAATGGAAGGAAAACAAAAAAGCTTCTGAAAAATACCCAATGTTACGCCACCACAGGCAAAAATTTATGTTAAAATTAAAAATAATGGAAGAGACTGAAATCCTCGATTTTAGGCAGGAGTTTAATGAAAAAAGGAAGGCAGTTAGAGAAGAGAGACCATATACCTCATGGACGTCTTTTCTCCAGTTTAAAGCTAAGCAGGGAAACGAAAATGCCTTGGAAGTATTAAGGACCAAATCAAAGATTTAAAGCCTAAAGATAAGGACAGTTATACTGATTTTAACGAGCAGAAAACTAACGAATTGAGGATAAAACCTGAAATCCCAGTTACTGTAACTACAAATGAATCAATATTGAGGTGTCCAATAAAAATAAAGACAAAATAAAAGGATTTAGTAGAAAAAAAGGCTTGACATCTGAATAATAAGTAGTTATAGTATTTATTACTATAACTACTTAATGAGGTGTTTATGACCAAAATAGCCTACCATCATGACAAAAAATCTGGTGTTACTTACGCATATTCAGCTAAGAGTTATAGAGACCCAGTTACTGGCAAACCAAGGTCTAAGCAAGTTTACCTTGGAAAGCTTAATAAAGAAACTGGAGAAATTGAAAAAACTGACAGAGGAGCCCAAACCAAAAAAAAATCAAACAAACCACTTGCCAATATAGTCCATGATGAGAATTTACAACAATCATCAAGTAATGAATTGCCTTATGCAATACCTTTAACAACAACAAAAGTCACTGGACCATATTTATTGCTTGATAAAATTGCTTATAATCTTGGTTTACTGTCAATTCTAAAAAAAGTATTTCCAAAAAACTATCTTGAAATTTTGTCTGTCGTTTACTATATAGTTCATAAGGGACAGCCTCTCTATCGTGTAGAAACATGGTCAAAAACAAATCTACAACCTTATAATTTTGAAATTTGTGGCCAACGCGTAAGTGAACTTTTAAGAATAATAACAGAAGATGAACAACAAATGTTTCTTTCACTTTGGTTAAAAAAAATAACTGAAAGTGAGTTCCTATGTTACGACATAACTTCTATTTCAAGTTATTCGAAGGCTAGTGCTTATATTCGCAAAGGATATAATAGAGATGGAGAAAACTTGGAACAAATTAATCTAGGAATGCTTTATGGGCAAAACTCAGGACTTCCTGCCTACTATAGAAGATTACCAGGTAACATCACAGATGTTAACACTTTGAAAAAAACAATTTCCAAATTTAACTTGCTCGGTATAAAAAAACTTCATCTCATTATGGACAGAGGATTTTATTGCAAAGATAATGTTACCGAATTATTTGACAGCAAAATTGATTTCATTTTGGCTGTTCCTACTTCACGTCTTTGGGTTGAACATTTAATTGATGAAGTTTATGATAATATACAATTTCCAGACAATTTTCACCAACTCAAAGATGATGAAATTATATATTCAACTACTAAAACTTATAGTTGGGGTAAAAATTGTAATGCAAAAATTTTATACACGCATATATATTTTAATCATCTAAAGCAAGCAACTGATCATGCTAAATTTTTAATTAAAATAATTCAATATAAAAATGAAATTGAAACTAATAAGAGAGTTAAAGAAAATGAAAAATATTATTCTAGATATCTGATTATTAAAAAGATTTCTACTAATAACTATAAAGTTTCTTACAACAATGATGAAATATTAAAGTATAAAAAGAGATACGCCGGCTTCTTTTGTATAGTATCAAATAATAACAAAGATTCTTTAGATGTATTGTATAGGTACAGAAATAAAGATGTAGTTGAAAACTGTTTTGATGATCTAAAAAATTATTTGGATTTACATCGTCTTAGAGTTCATGACGACCAAGCTATGTCTTCTCGTATTTTTCTACAATTTTTGGCACTTATTTTAGTTAGTAGCATACGTCTGACAACAAAAAACCATAAGATCCTTAGAAATTCGAGCATACGAGAACTAGTAGAAGATTTAGAAGTTCTTGTTATGGTCAGCTATGAAGGGCGTTACAAAAAACACTATACAGAATTACCGAAACAACAAAAAATAATTCTGGAAGCTTTCAATCTGAGTTGGCCAATGTAGTTACAGTAATTGGGATTTCAGGATATATCCTAAAATCCGAGCAATTGTAACTACGAGACTTTTCAAAAAAAAATAAAACATTAAAGTTCTGTTAATCAACCAAAAAAGTAAAATAATCCTTGACATTTGATTTTCATGTAGATACAATTAAAAAAGTAATTATATTTATTTGGAGGCAAAATGTCAAAAATAGTTTTAGCTGAATCCGTTTACACTGAACTTTTAGAAGGGGAAAGAATTAGTTTACATTTCAATAAAAAAAATGGTGAAACTTATGTTTATGCCGCAAGAAGCGAAAGAGATTTAATCACAAAATTACCATTATCAAAACAAAGGTATCTTGGAAAACTTAATAAAAGTACAAATGAATTAATTAAAACAGAATGGCAAAAATGTAAAAAAACTCATAAAAATGATTTAAATAATTTTAATGATTCAAATTATAATATTAAATATGAAGAATCACATTTTAATAAAAATCTTGAACTATCTAGAATTACAACGACCAAAATAGTCGGTCCATATTTAATATTAGATAAAATTTGTAATGAAATTGGCCTATTAGATGCAGTTAAGACAATTTTTCCTGAATTTTATAAGGAAATATTAAGTATTGTTTATTATATAGTCCATAAAGTTCGACCTCTTTATTTAATAGATAATTGGAGTAATACAAATTTACATCCTTTTGGTGAAATTATTAGTAGTCAAAGAGTTAGCGAGATATTAAGAGCGATATCT
>JAITOG010000052.1 GCA_031290075.1 Holosporales bacterium
AAAATAAAGTCAGATTTGTTATTAAAAAGTTCATCTGGAATATTTGTAACACATTTTAATTTTAGAATATTTAATGCTATACCCAAACCCCAAAAAATTGCGGATTCAAACTTCTTGGGGTTCAAGGATTGGCAGCAATTAAAATTCGCATTCTTTGGGGGCCCCAGTATGCTCCTTCAACTTTGCTAGAAGAAATTGGTTTCGAAGGAAGTCTATTCAATTTGATTCTATCCTTTCTTGAAATTGCACACTGCGTTATTTAAGTCTAATATAGCTCATTACTCGTAAAACTCCTCTAACATGACTTGCAATATCGCAAACTTCCTCTAATTCTTCATTTGATTTTGCTATTCCAAAAATATAAACTACATTATTTACAGTTTTCACGCTATAATTTATAGAACGAATTCGTGAACAAGCAATTAATTTTGTTTTAATTTGAGATGTAATCCAAGCATCTTTATGATAATTAGAAATCGGTGCTTTATCAGAAATATCTATATAGTTATACATTTGTTTAACGCCTTTGATTGGCCAAACTGCTTTTTCAACTGCAATTTTTAGATTATTAGAAGGAACGGTTCCTGTTAGTAAAACTTCTCCCTCTTGAACGTTAATTCCAATAGTTGCATGTATATCTGGGTTTATTTTGTAAATAGCTTTACTAATTTTTGCAGAGATAACTGTATCTGACACTGATTCTATAGTTGATTTCTCTCTTAGCACCGACGTACTAACAACAGCTCCCCCTCCCACTATTGCTACTGTTGTGCAGCGAGTCATTGCTAATAGAATAATTCCGGAATAAATTAAAAGTATAAATTGTTTGAACATCCAAAAGCTTTCGTTAACAAAAATTATTGGTAATTATAACAATATAATAATAACACAACATTATTTTTTTTTTGGTAATGCACAAGGTGTCTGTTACGAGTATACAAATCGAATTTTTCGAAAATTTGAAAAATGGTTTACTTCAAAACCAAAAAGAAAATGTTTGAGATTTATCTTGTAGGGATGTAAGGCATTCTTTTGGGACCAGTATACCCAAACCCCAAAAAATTGCGGATTCAAACTTCTTGGGTTTCAAAGATTGGCAGCGATTAAAATCCGCATTCTTTGGGGGCCCCAGTATATACTTTTTCGCAAATGTTTTGTCTATGTATAAAACAAGTAATTTCTAAATAATCAAAAGAACAATCATAAATAAAATAATTTTATAAAGCATCTAAGACTTAGCCCTAACAAAGGGGTTTGCGCGATTTTGCATATTTAATTGATTTTTTAATAGTTCTTACGTACTATGGCAACATATTGTTAGTATAAGCGAGTTAGCATGTCAGAGCAAAATGGTATGATTTTTGCTATTGCAATTTCTTTTCTTATTTTAATAGGATTCCATTATTTTACAGATGTTGAACAAACTGCGGAAGTTACACCCAATACCCCCCAATACGTAAACAATATAAAAAGTGAAAATACAGAGGGGCAAAAATTACCAAGAAGCGAAGCGTTAAAACAATCAGAAAGAATTTTTATACAAACTCCTAAGCTTTCTGGCTCCATTAATTTGGTTGGCGCTGTAATTGATGATTTGTCGTTAATTGATTATAAAGAAACAACTGAAAAAAATAGTTCTAATGTAAATCTATTAAATCCTGCAAATACCGAAAACCCATACTACATCAGTATAACTTGGCAAAAAGTCGCTGATAACCATAAATTTGATCTTCCGAATGAACAAACAAAGTGGTCTATTTTTGGGGAGCAAAAAAATGTGCTTTCTTCAGAAATTCCTGTAAAACTTGTTTGGGCTAATCCTCAAGGTATAATTTTTGAAAGAACTATTTCAATAGATAATATTTATATGATTTCTTCTGTTGATAGAATTATTAATAATTCTGGGAAAGATTTGAGAATTACGCAACATTGTGAAATTGTTAGAATCCCAGGACAACAAGGGCGCTTTGCTGCCTCTGTTTATGAAGGAGGAATTGGGTATTTTGACAATACTTTAAAAGAAATTTCCTTTGAAAAACTAGGAAAAGGCAACGTTGTTGGAGAAAGCGTTTCAAATGGGTGGGCAGGTTTCACAGATAAATACTGGTTTACTTCATTTATTATAAAAGAAGCTGTTCCGGTAAAAATCAATTTTGAACAGGAATCTGAGTTGGTAAAATGCAAAATGGATACTACGGAAATAACTGTGAAAGCTGGAGAGAATTTTGAATATAAAAATCTTATTTTTTCTGGGGCAAAAGTATTAAATTGTCTTGAAAGTTATGAAAAAACTCATGGAATTAAAAAATTTGAATTAGCTGTAGATTTTGGGTGGTTTTACTTTTTAACGAAACCTCTTTTTTACTTATTACAATTTTTTAATTCTTTACTTGGAAGCGTTGCACTAGCAATTATTATTTTAACAATCCTAAGTAAAATTCTTTTATTCCCATTTGCCAGAAAATCTCAGATTTCTATGACGAAAATGAAAGACTTGCAGCCAAAAATGGAAGCCTTAAAACAAAAGTATGGTAATGACAAAGTAAAAATGAATGAGGAGCTTTTAAAACTTTATAAAAAAGACAAAATAAATCCAGCTTCTGGGTGTTTGCCTTTACTTGTTCAAATGCCGATTTTCTTTTGTTTGTATAAAGTATTTTCAATTAGTATTGAAATGCGGCATGCTCCATTAATTTTTTGGATAAAAGACCTATCCGCACCAGATCCATCATCCATTTTTAATTTATTGGGGCTGATTCCTTGGACTCCACCGGCATTTTTACAGATAGGGTTACTTCCAATTCTTATGGGAATAACAATGTTTTTACAGCAAAAGCTTTCCCCTCAACCAACTGATTCTTCACAGGCAAAAATTATGTATTTAATGCCTTTAATATTTCTTTTTATGTTTGCAACATTTCCTTCAGGGTTAGTTTTATACTGGACTATCAGTAATATTTTAGCTATTTTACAACAGCTTTTGATAAAACCTGAGAACAAGCTAAGTAAAGCAAAAACTTAATAAATTCAGATTGTTACAAACTGATTTTATCCCTAAATATAATTTTTTAGGAAGCTGTCTTCATGGATATTTTAAGTGAGGGGGTTTATGGAAAAACGGAGCGCAGAACAGGAGTGTATTAGATATAAACATGAGGGGCATTGGAGAAATTACAGATTTCCCCTAAACCCCATAAGGATTCTAGCATCGAAGCGACGAACAAATTTGCAGAAGAAATTGGTTTCGAAGGAAGTCTAATATACAATAAGATAAATTAAAATAATTAAATATTATTTAGAAAGTATTTTATATTATTTTTAAGTATTAACGTTTTTTTAATATTGATAATATACTATTTTAGTATGGACTTAATACAATAATGGAAAACAAATGAAAAAATTATTACTAAGTAGTTTGATAGTTTGCTCTTTTGCAGCTAACGTTGGAACAATACACAGTATGATGCCTGGTATGATGGGCGGAGGTATGGGTATGATGGGAATGGGGGGAGGAATGATGTCTGGTAGAATGGGCAGAGGAATGATGCCTGGTATGGGAATGGGCGGAGGAATGATGCCCGGTATGATGGGTGGAGGAATGATGCCTGGCATGGGAATGATGGGAATGATGGGAATGCCAGGTATGGAGCTGATGTTAGCCCAACCAAATAACCCAGTTGATATAATTACATCATCAAATAAAAATTTAGAAAAGATTGTAAATTTAGATCTAAAAGATGTTGCAAAATCTATAAATAATAGTATAGCAATTTCAAATGCCGTGCTTAGTAGGCAACTTTATGCAAATGCCCTACTTATGAATCAAAATAATCTATTTCAACAAGCTAATTATATGATGGAAATGGAAAGGCTAAATGACAAGCAACAAGCTCAACAATCTTATGGTGCTCCTTATCCACAACAACCTTATGGCGCCCCTCCTATGGCTTATCCACAACCTTATGGCGTCCCTCCTGGTACTTATCCACAACAACCTTATGGTGCCCCTTATCCACAACAACCTTATGGCGCCCCTTATCCGCAACAACCTTATGGCGCCCCTCCTGGAGCTTACCCACAGCAACCTTATGGTTATGTACAACCTTATTCTTCCCCAGTAGTGGGGGCAGTAGCTGGGGCACTAAATGGAGCGCTAAGTACAGGAACAACAGCGGCAACAACAACAAGTAGAAGACGTTAAAAAAAACACATATAATAAAAAGAGCCATGTAAAAACATGGCCTTTCTATTATTGTCTATTAAATAATTTTTTCAAAAAACATTCGACAATTGGTAAAGCTACTTTTGCTCCATTTTCTCCTTCCCCTAAAGAGCGAGGAATTGGGTAACCAACAAAAACAGCAATAACCACAGAATGTCCATTTTTAAAAATACCATTAAATTCTCCAGAAAATACTTCTTTTGGCTCAATTCCACATACAATCCAGGCATCTTTTAAATCTCCAGAACTTCCTGTTTTCCCATATATATTTATTGGAATATTGGGAAATTTTTCCATATGGCAAGCTGTTCCCTGTACTATAACTCCCCTAAGCATATGTTTCATTTTTTCAAGATTTTCACTAGAAATAATCTTTTTTTTCTTATTTTTCTTTCGCATTTTGAATTTTTTTGAATCAATACGACTGGTAATATTTAAAAATAACGTTGGATCAATTTTATATCCTCCATTAAAAAATGAAGCATATGCTACAGCCATGCGAAGAACAGTTGTTTCTACTGTTCCTAAAACTATTGGCATTTCCTGAGGAAAATAGTCGGAAATCCCGAATTCTTTTGCTGTTTTTATAACATTCTTTAAACCTATTTTATCCGCTAAGATCGTCGTGAATACATTTCTGGAAAATATAAGCCCCTCATATAAGGTCATCAGACCTCCATACACGTTTCTATTATAATTATGTGGAGTATACACACCTCCTGAAGAATTGAAAGATACAGGTTTTTCAATGAGTTTGGAATATTCAGAGTATCCTTGTTTTAAGGCTGCTAGATATACAAAAGGCTTGAATGTAGAAGCTGGTTGCCTAAAAGCCTGTGTTGCGCAATTAAATTGGTTTACATCAAAAGAATAGCCACCGCTAAGTGCTAAAATTTCCCCATTTTCTGCGTCTAAAACAACTACTCCTCCAGTTACTTCAGGGATTTGAAAAAAGGCATAGTTTTCATCAATTTTCCTAACAAAAATAATATTACCTGCTTTTACTTTTTTATCTAGATCTGCTAAGTAACTATTAGTAAGTTTAATTACATTACCATCTGGTAGTCCAATTGTTAAAGGCGATTTTATTAAAACAACAGCAGGAATTGCATTAAAATCTTCAGAAAAAGACAAACTTTTAAGCTCTTTTAGCCAATTATTCAATTTTATATTGCAAATTGGGCCTTGCCATTTAGGATGTCGTTTATCATATCGTTCTAGCCCTTCACGTAATGATTCATCTAATAATTTTTGCAAATTATCATTAATTGAAAGGGTTGCTTCAATTCCTGCGCTATAAGTGTTTTTTTCTCCAAATAACTGAATAAGCTTTTTTCTCGCCTCCTCTATAAAATATGTTTTCTTTTGCTCTTCAAAAGTATCTGGAGGATAAACTTTAATAGGAGTATTTATAGCCTGTGTAAAATCTTTTTTTGAAATAATATTGTTTTTTAACATCCGTGTTAATACCCAATCTCTACGCTCTTTAGCTTTTTGTGGGTTTTTATAAGGATTTTGCTTGATAGGAGCTTTTGGAAGGGAGGCTAGAAATGCGCACTCTGGCAAATTAAGTTCTACCAAAGATTTCCTGAAATAGCGCTTTGCAGCAATTGAAACACCGTAACTTCCAACTCCTAAATATATTTGATTTAAATATAATTCTAAAATTCTATCTTTACTTAATGCACTTTCTAATCGAAACGATAATATTGCTTCCTTAATTTTTCTTTGAAAATCGCGTTTACTTCCAATCAAAAAAATCTTAGCAACTTGTTGGGTAATCGTTGAAGCTCCGAAAGGATTGTTTCTCCATCTCTTTTGCGTAGTATTATTAATAATTGCTCGAATTAACCCAAAAAAATCAATTCCGCAATGGTTATAAAAATTTTTATCTTCTGCAGCAATAAAGGCGTGCACAAGTTTTGGGGGAATATCTGATAAGTGAACATATTCTCTGCGTTCATATGCGTACGTTTTTATTTGTCGCCCAAAACGATTATATAAGTGGGTAATAGAAGAAGGTTGGTAGTTTTTAAGGAAATAATAATCCGGAAGATCTCTACCATGCTTCCATAAAATGGAAAAAAATACTACAGAGGAAATTGTAATTAAAAATCCTACAAATGTAATACTTTTCAATAAAATTTGAGGGAATATTTTAGCTTTATTATTGTCATTTATTTCTTTTTGCGTCTGTGCACTTTTGGCTATTTCTTTTTCTTCCTCATTATTTATGAACAATTCTATAGAATATTCTTGAAGTTTTTTTTGAAATTTTTTATGTGCTTCTCTTGAACTAGCCTTAGAAGATTCTTCTTTTAGCAATTTTTCAGAAGTTTGATTGTTTTTATGAGCAAACAATATTTTTTCTTTTTTAAATCCTTCCTAGAAAAAGGGTCTCTAAATTTATGAATAAAATCAAGCCCCTAAAGTGTATTTGAATTTTCTTCTAAAAAAAGCATAAGGGCTGCCCGAGTTTATACCTTAGTATTTTTCAATAAATTTTCCATTTCAAATTTAGTTAAAGATCCAATCTTACGTGCAACAACTTTACCATTGTTAAACATTATTAATGTAGGAAGATTTCGAATATCAAATTTTTCAGCAAGCTCTTTACTTTCATCAACATTTATTTTTGCAAATTTTATACTTTCGTTTTTTTCAGCTAATTCTTCAATAATTGGCATAAGCATCCTACAAGGGCCGCACCAATCGGCAAAGAAATCAACTAAAACAATACCTTTGAATTCTAAAACCTCAGTCTCAAAATTATCACTTCTAATTAAATTCAACATAGTAAGGTAACAAATTAAAAAAGCATCAGTATAGGGATTTAAACATGGATTAAATAAAAAATCAATTGTTCTACTATCTGCACAGGACAGCCAGGAAGATTTGCTACAAATAAAGACAGCTTCTAAAAATACGGTTGCCTAATTACAACACACTTTTTTTATTGAAATCATTGCGTAAATTAAAGTACGTTATTGATTAGAGCAGTTAGGGAGAAAATAGAATTACCCTTTTATGAATTCATGTAATAAAATATCCCATTTGTTCTTATATTTTTTTGTTTGTATATTTTTATTTAGTTGCTCAAAAAATATAAATGAAGTAACAAATGAAAATAATACAAATACTTTAACAAAAAATGAAGAAAAAGCTGTTGACAATACCTTAAATATAAATAATCAGAAAAAAGAAAAAGTTTTTAAATATGGAAAAACATCCAAAGTAATTATAAGTGTAAATAAATCTATTATAACTAATTTGGATATAGATGCGCGTTGTAAAATGGTTGCTTATCTATCCCGTAGAGAGCAAAAAGATTTCTTACAAGGTATTCGACCTCAGGTTAAGCAACGCCTTATAGACGAAGCAATTTATGAACAATTGGCAGAAAGATTTAAAATGGAAATTTCAAACGAAATCATTGCAAACTATTGCAAAGATTACGGAAAGCGCTTCAATATTACTGGAGAGGCTCTGGCCCAAAAGTTAAAAAAAGAAGGCCTTTATGAAACTTTCATTAAAATGGTACGCTCACGCGTTATTGCTTCGTACATTACTATGGGAGCTCTGCAAAAAGAGCTTATAAGAATAAACGAAAAAGAGATTGATTTTGAGATAAAACAAGCTCAAAAGAGTAACGAACAAAAACAATATTTGTTATCAGAAATTGTTTTTTGTTCAGGTAGGGGTATTCAGGGAACTTCCGCTAAATCAATGGCTCAAAAAACTTATGATGAACTTGTAAAAATGAAAGAAAAAATGTCAGTTTTGGTTGCTTTTCAGTTAATTGCCCAGCAACTTTCTCAAAGTGCTTCAGCTTTAAATGGTGGTTTTTTGGGATGGGTATCTATTGATAAAATTGATGAAGTTACTGCGGATACTGTAAAAAATATGATAATTGGATCATTTTCTACACCAATTTTGATGAAAAACGGAAATTATCGAATAATTTGTTTAAATGATGTTAAAGAGCCAGGACTTGTTCCTTATAGTGAATCTAAAATAAAATTAGCTGTTGTTTCTGTTCCATTTAATAAATCAATGTCAAGAGAAGAAATAGCCCAAATAGAAAGAAGAATTTCGGCAATTTTAGATTGTAAATCAGAGAAGGAACTTCAAGGAGTTGCTAAAGATTTTGGATATAAATTTGAAATTCAAAAAGCCAATATGCAAAGAATTCCCGAAAAAATTAAAGAGACAAAAATTGGAACTTGCGCTCAACCAATACTTCTGAAAAATAGTTTGAATATATACATGCCATTAAGTAAAGAACAAGAAAAAATTAATTTTTCGATAAAAAGAGAAGAAGTAAAAGAAAGTCTTGAGCAATCTAAAAAAATTGCATATGCGGAAAAGATTTTTAAAGATTTTAAAAATAGAGCGTTAATTATTAGAAATAGCGCTGAAAACAACTAATTTTTTTCTAAAAAATATTAAAAATGGAGTAAAAAATGGGCGAAAATGCAAAAATGTTTTCAAAAATTTTAATTGCTAATAGAGGAGAAATTGCCCTCAGAATAGTTAGAGCTTGCAGAGAGCTAGATATAAAAACTGTTATGGTTCATTCAACGGCAGATTCCGATTCTATGCCTGTTCATTTATCGGATGAAAGCGTATGCATTGGCGGCTCAACAGCAAAAGAAAGCTACTTAAATATGCGAGCAATTATGAGCGCTGCTGAGGTTACAAACGCAGACGCTATACACCCGGGAGTTGGATTTTTGTCTGAAAATGAAGATTTTGCGAAAATGACAGCAGAGCATGGTTTTGAGTTTATAGGTCCTCTTCCAGAACATATTAACCTTATGGGCGAAAAATCTACGGCAAAATTTACTATGCAAAAATTGGGAATTCTAACTATTCCTGGCTCTGATGGCGAGATTGAATCAGAGGAAGAAGCTCTTAAACAAGCTGTAAAAATAGGTTTCCCAATCTTAATAAAAGCATCATCTGGTGGGGGAGGCAAGGGAATGAAGGTGGCTCATAATGAAGAAAATGTTTCACAAGCTTATAAATTAGCCAGAACAGAAGCAAAAACAAACTTTGGGAAAGACCAAGTATACATGGAAAAATACCTTGAATTTCCGCATCATATAGAGTTTCAAATAATTGCAGATAAATTTGGGAATGTTGTGTTTCTTGGAGAAAGAGATTGCTCTATACAGCGTAATCATCAAAAAATATGGGAGGAGGCTCCTGCTCCATTGCTTACAGAAAAACAACGCGCAAAAATTGGAGGAATTTTAACAAAGGCGATAAAAAACCTCAATTATATTGGCGTTGGAACAATTGAAATGCTATTTGAAAATGATAAATTCTATTTTATGGAAATGAATACCAGACTTCAAGTAGAACACACAATTACGGAAATGATTACAGGAATTGACATAGTGAAAGAACAAATTCGTGTGGCTGCTGGATTCCCCCTTTCATTCGAACAAAAAGATATTAAACTGAATGGGCATGCTATTGAATGCAGAATTAACGCTGAAGACCCCAATACTTTTTTCCCTTCTCCTGGCGAAATTACACATTATCTTCCGCCTGGAGGGCCTGGCGTTCGTGTGGATAGCCATGTTTTTGGAGGATATGTTGTTCCTTCATATTATGACAGCCTTATTGGCAAATTAATTGTTTATGCAGATACTCGGGAGGAGTGTATTAAAAGAGTTAAGCGCGCCCTGAATGAATACGTAATTGATGGGATTTCTACAATAATTCCTCTTCATATAAAAATTGCAAATGCTAAAGATATAATAGAAGCAAATTATAATACCAATTGGTTAAATAATAATATTGATATTTTACTTGGGAGGAAAGAAGAGTAATGAAGATTTTTGTTCCTGATTTTTGCAATAAAATCCTCCTTCCTCCCCCTTTGGAATCTGTAGTTTTAGGAATGTCTGGAGGAGTTGATTCCTCTTCAACAGCTGCAATTTTAAAAGCAAATGGAAATAAAGTACTTGGCGTATTTATTGAACTTTTTTTATCAGAATCTGTTGAAAAAGCAAAAAAAGATGCCAAAAATATGGCAAAAGTAGTTGGAATAGATTTTGAAGTTATTGATTACAAACAGCAATTTCAACAGCATGTTATTGAGCCTTTCGTTGAAGCCTATTGTAGCAACCAAACTCCCTTACCTTGCTCTTGGTGTAACAGATTTATAAAATTTTCAGCACTTTGCGAAAAAGCGGATAGCATTTCAGTAAAACATGTTGCTACGGGTCATTACGTGAAAACAGGATTATATGAAGGAATTACAACCCTAGAACGCGCTAAAGATCGCAAGCAAGACCAAAGTTATTTTTTACACAAAGTTGAATATTCCCAGTTAACTAGAGCTGTTTTTCCATTGGGAAATGCTTCCAAAAGGAGTGTGCGCGATTATGCAGGACAAATAGGTCTTTCTGTTGCAGAGAAAAAAAGCTTATACGATATTTGTTTTTTGGCGGATTTTCAGGGGGAATACATTAGTTTTATAAATACATATATTAAAAAAAATCCTGAATTTGCTAAAAGGCTAGCTCTACAGCCCGGAGAAATTTTAGATAAATATGGAAAAAAGATAGGAGAACATCAAGGAACCTTTCGTTACACTATAGGCCAACGCCGAGGAATGGGAATAGCCGCCCAAAATCCGCTGTACGTTTTGAAAATGGAAGAAAATAGACTTATCATTGGGGAAAAGGCAGATTTAGCAACAACGAATGTGAATATTAAAAATGTTAATTTTCACAAAATTTCTGACTTTTTTTTGAAAAAAAATGAAAAGAATAAAGTTTTGGCTCAATTTAGATCAACAACCCCTGCTACGCCAGCAACATTTACTTTTTCGGATTCCGATTATTTAGTTTCTTTTAAAGACGTACAATACGGGGTTTCCCCGGGGCAAGCAATTGTTATTAGGAATGAAAATGGTACAGTTCTAGCTGGCGGAACTATTAACAATTAGAGCTGTCTTAGAAGCTGTCTTCGTTAAGTGAGGCCCAACCCCATTTACACAAATAAATAGTTCAAATACTATTTTAAAAGAGGGGAAGATTATCTGAAATGATTATGATGTCGTTTTTAGTTATTGCTATTTTATTAACGCTAGTTTTTATATTTTCTTTTTTACTTTTTACAAGATTACCAATAAAAATAAAAGATATCGGAAAAAAAGCTTATGTATATTCGGATGTATTAGAATCTCTTAAAAAATCAGAAAAGCCATGGTGCGTTATTTCCGATTTAACAAAAAATGAAAATATAAAGATTTTTTTATCAAAAAATAATCAAAACATTGTTTATTCGCAGGGGTTTTATAAAATAATTGAAAAATATTTAGAATCTGATGACCTAACATTTGAATCAATTGCAAATGTCTTAGAAAGTGAGAATTCCTCCTTCAATAAAGGGTTACAACACATTATGCACTTTGAAGGGAGTTTTTCCTATTGCGTAACTTTAAATGAAAAAAATTACTTAGTTGAAGGTAGCTGTGTTTCTTTGCCAAATATCGAACCACGAAAAAAGGTACAACAACAAAATAGTGAAGAAAAGATTAGTATTATCCTAACAATTTCAGAATATTCAAATTATATAAATTTAGAAAAAAGGTTATTAGAAGAAAAAAAATTAACAAAATTTTTTCACTTTTTACTTGATAATATTTCTATTCCCATATGGACAAGAGATCATCAAAGTAAAATAAGTTTTTGCAATAAAGCTTATGCAAGTCTTTTCGAAACATCACCTACTAATGTTATTTCCAAACAATGGGAAATTATAGCAAAAAACAAGGAGAACCAGGATGAGTTGACAAATATAGATGAAATCACTTTAAAGAATAAAGGAACTTTTAAAATTGAAGAAAAGGTTTTAGAAAATAAATGGAAAGAAGATTTTTGTATAGCTGGAGTTGCGCTTAATGTTTCAAAGTATAAAGACACGGTTACAAAAGTAGAGCAAATGTTAAAAGATAGTTATAACATTTTAAATCGACTTAATATCCCATTTGTTGCAATTAGTAGCGATGGCACAATACAGATGTGGAATAATGATTTTTTACAATTTTTTAATATAAAAAATGATTTTTTATGTGAAAAAGTTTCATACGAGGATATTTTAGATAACTTAGTTGAAAACCATGAACTTCCAGAATACATTGATATTGGAGATATCAAAAAGAAATTTAAAGATTGGCTGAAAAATCCTAATCCAAACCAAGTTGATATGTATCATAAACCTGATGGTTCTATATTAAGTATAAAAGCAATTAAATATGATAGTAAGGGAAAAATTTTAATAATATTTAAAGATATTACACAGGAAATTAATCTTGAGGGAAAGTATAAATCTCTTGTATCAGCTTATAATGAAATTATATTAAATTCCCATGAAGCCATTTTAATAATTGGAATAGATCATAGAATAAAACAATGTAGTGAAAGTATAAAAACTATATTGAATGTAGAACCAAAGAAGATAATAGGAATAACAATAAAGGATTGGTTAACAACTTTTTCAACAGAGGGGCAGTCTAAAAATTGGAAAGAGGCACTGATTGTTGCAATTGAGCTCAGAAATAAAAAGATAGAATATATTCAAATATCAGAAAATGAAACAATGTTATGTGAATATTTACCACTTCCAAATGGTTGGCATATGTTAACTTTTTCTAAAAATATAAATAAAAATATTGGCGATGTTAACTTATTTGACGATATGAAAAAGGTTGCTTTTGTTTAATTTTTCTTTCAAAAATATTGAATCTATAAAATCCATAAAGACAGCTTCTAAATTCATTCGGAAAAGTACGCTAGGAAATTATATATTTCGTTTTTCGCCTAGGTTTTATACTTTGTGCAAAAACTTGTTTATTGGTATAATTTTTTTATAATAAAAGGTATTTTGCTAAACTTTTGAAGTTTAGCAAGTTGATTAATTTTAAAAATAATACATGTACAAATATAGTAGATTCAAATTTTTTCAATTTTTGCCATTTTTTATTATAAATGATCAATTATTTTCAAAAAATTTATTCTTTTTAGAAAATTCTTTATTACACATAATATGCGAAAATACTGATGAGAAAAAAAATTCTGACAATGAAAAGAAAGAAGAAACAAGGATTTGTTTATACAATGATGGAGCAATAGTTAATGCAGAATTTTTTCATAAACGAGTTTGCAAAGGAGAAGAATTTATTATTGAAAATCTTTCAACTGATGTTAATAAAGATTCAATAATGATTCACCCTCCAGATGGAACAATATTAAAAGAATATTTATTAATAAATAATGATGAAAAACAAGTATATGATGACGAAAAACAAGAATCGCCTAGTAATTTAGATAAAAAAAGTAAAATAATTAAACAAAATCTTCTTTTAAAAACATCGAAAGAAAGTATTTCCAATCCTTACGATTTATGGCAAATACGGTATTTAATAAAAAATATTCGATGGAATGCAAATCACGCAATAGAGTTTTCCCAAAACATGGAATATATCACTTTTTCAACAATTATTAGTATTGAAAACCAATCAAAAATTGATTTCAAACATGCTAAAATACAGCTTTTTAATGAAAATATACCTTTTTATAGTTTACAAACTGAGCAAAATAATAAGAATTATCATTTGATATACAAATACGAAAACGAATGTGATTTAGAGTCTAGTAAAGAGAAAAAGATAATTTGGAGTCACGCTAAACACGTTGTTATTTCAAAAAATAATGGACTTTTTGTTGGAGGAAAATTTTTAGAAAAAATGAATGAAGCTGCTAAACCACAAATGGAAAATTGGATAAGTTTCCCAAATATAAAAGCTGTAGGGTTGGGGAAACATTTACCTAGTGGAAAGGTAGCTATTTATTATAACTCTGAAGGGTTTACATCGCTTATTGGCTATACAGAAATGCAGCAAATTAAAAGCGGGGGTGATGTTATAATGCGAATACCAATTAACACAAATGATGAAGAGTATTCTTTTATTACAGCATCATTAATGCAAGAAAATTATAGAGCATTAACGCCATCAATATCTGAAGCAGAATACCGTTTATCTCTTCAAAATTTAAAAGATTCATCCGTATTTTTAACAATAACAATAAATCAAGGGGCTAACCAAAAATGCTTATTAGCAAGGAGTAATATAAAATATGAAGTTAATAAACAGGGAGAAATTACTTGGAATACTGAAATACCGGCGAAGGGATCAAAAGAAATACGCTATAAATTAACAATAATCAAAAAAGAGCTATAATTTCTTAGTGGATCTAATTTTTTTAAAACCGTAATTTCCGTACTATACCCAAACCCCAAAAAATTGCGGA
>JAITOG010000070.1 GCA_031290075.1 Holosporales bacterium
AAAATAAGTTAATAAAATATATTTTATCAAAAAAATAAAAGGCTTGTTTTCTACTATTAAAAAAAATTGATCCTTGTAAACAGGGATTTATAAGAGATATTTTTATGCAGGGGTGTAAGCGTATACCCAAACCCCAAAAAATTGCAGATTCAAACTTTTTGGGTTTCAAGGATTGGCGCAATTAAAATCCGCATTCTTTGAGAACCCCAGTATGCTCCTTCAACTTTGCTAGAAGAAATTGGTTTCGAAAGAGCTCTATTTTAAAACCCAATAAAGCAGAGATATGCTTTATCGCTAACCGCAAAAGCGGACATTTCTGAATTGCACAAGAGGACATTTCGAATTGCACTGACAAAATTAAAATAAACCTTGAAATGTAGAAGAAACATTATTATTATTATTATTATTATTATTATCTTTGTTAGATTATTTTAAAGGAAGTATAGGAAATGAAAGGATTTTATAAAGTTGCAGCGCTTGTCTTAGGAGTAAGCATCTTCACCTACGAATCAGCTAATACAAGTGAACTAGCACGTTGGGTATTTACTGGTATGTGCAATGGAATTTGTAATCCTAAAGTAGGATGTGCATGTGCTGCTGTTGGAACTACTGCTCTTTTGGGCAGTGGATTTGGAATTTACAAGAATAGAGATAAACTACTTCACTGGGCAGTCAAAAATGGTCATGCAACTTCTGTTAAAGTATTAACTGATGCTGGAGCAGATAAAGAGGCTATAAATGGTAATGGAGAGACACTACTTCATGAAGCAGCTTCTTTGGGGCATGCAAGAGTTGTTAAAGTATTAACTGATGCTGGAGCAAATAAAGAAGCTAAAGATAGATGTGGAGATACCCCACTTCATAGAGCAGCTTTTAGAGGGCATGCAAGAGTTGTTAAAGTATTAACTGATGCTGGAGCAAATAAAGAAGCTACAGATAGTAATGGAAGGACACCACTTCATTGGGGGGCGGCTAGATTTGGAAATGTTAATGTTGTTAGAGAATTACTTAGAACTGATGCATGTAGACCTGCAGCAAATAAAGAAGCTAGAGATAATGATGGAAGGACACCACTTCATGTAGCAGCTTCTGGAGGGAATAAAGAAATTGTTGAAGTATTACTTGCTGCTGGAGCAGATAAAGAGGCTAGAGATAATGATGGAAGGACACCACTTCATGAAGCAGCTTCTGGATGGTGGACTGGATGGTGGAATATTGTTGAAGTATTACTTGCTGCTGGAGCAGATAAAGAGGCTAGAGATAAGGATGGAAGGACACCGCTTCATGTAGCAGCTTCTAAAGGGCATGCAGAAATTGTTAAAGTATTACTTGCTGCTGGAGCAAGTAAAGATGCTACAGATGGTAATGGAAATACACCACTTCATTTAGTTGCTCCATTTGGGATATGGAATGTTGAATTGTGTAGGTTGCTTGCATAAGTTCAGAAGATATGAAACTGCTACAGATTTTTTTTGAAACGCAGGAATGCTGAGAGATTGAGAGTAAATTTTTGAATAACTTCCGCTCACAACAGGCAAGGAAGTTATTCATAACTTTCGAAACCAATTTCTTCTGCAAATTTGTTCGTCGCTTCGATGCTAGAATCCTCATGGGGTTTGGGAAAAATCACAGATTTTCCCCAATGCCCCTCATGTACATTTAGTACACTCCTGTTCTGCGCTTCGTATACCCAAACCCCAAAAAATTGCGGATTCAAACTTTTTGAGTTTCAAGGGATTTGCAGCAATTAAATCCGCATTCTTTGGGGGCCCCAGTATGCTCCTTGCCAGAAGAAATTGGTTTCGAAGGAAGTCTAATATTTTAACTGCTACGGAAATAACTAAAAAAGATAAACCTTTTCTAGTTATTTCCTTTTAAAATTAGCACACAGGCTTATTTTCAGTAGTAGCTTTTTTGTGAGTTTTACCAAGGAACATTGCTACAAAGAACCAAAGAACAATCAATGGGAAACAAACAATTCCAGCTAAATTCAAATAACATGCCTTTCCAGAAATTGCTCCAAAAACTTTTTGCAATGGTATTAATACCATATTAAATAGAGAACCAGATTCTTTAGAAAGCCTTGATCCAAACACCTCTATCCAAGCCTGAGCTTTGAAACGAACAGCTGGAGTTGTTGGAATATATAGCTGTTTTAAAGATGGGTTGCTTACTGCATAGTTTAAAGCTTTTGCACTGACCATTAGGACAAATAAGAAATTTAACGAATCAATAGTCAAAAATCCAAACAACGCCCCTCCAAGAAGAAGCGGCACGCAACAAAGGGAAATTCCAAGACCAAGCTTTCTAGAAATATTACTAGCCCCAAGGAGCAAGAAAACAACTGTAATAAAGTTAACGCAAGACGCATATAATCCAAGATAACTACTTCTATCAACAGGTGAAGAAGAAAATGCTGCATCAACTGCTAATTTGAAATTATAATCAAATATTGTTGCAATAAATTCAAACATAAAAATAAGTAAGAATATACAAAGTAAATATTTATGCGTAAACAATAACTTAAGCCCTTCAGTAAATCCTGTTTTTTCTTTTGGTTCTTTCTCTTTTGCCACTTTTTTATCTCCCTCTCCTTCAAAAGCTTTTAATAATTCTTTTGGTGTTTTATCAAAGAAATACTTTGTAAGTAAAATCATAATAAAAGGAAACGCACTTGCAAACAATAAAGTAAGCAAATTTGTTGTAAAACCAAGCATCTTAGGCATTCTAACAAATACTAGTGGGAAAATAATTCCAGCAGTTTGCCCAATGAAATATACAAATGAGAATCCCTGTTTTGCACTCTTTGGTGTAGTAACGTCTGTAGACACTGCCCAAAATAAAGCAAAAGCAATAGCCCCCCAACTTTCAACTAAAAAGTACCAAACATAAGCGATAACATTTCTTATGGTTGTATCTGTACAAATATTGTCCTCGCACATGTATATAAGTCCGGCAAACAATAGAATTATAATACCATAAAATGTAGGCACAATATTCATAATCTTTTCTTTAGTAAAAATATTAAACAGCTTAGTATAAAATGCTACCATTGGTATCATTAAAAAAAGCGAAACAGTTTTTGCAAATGGAATATACTTGCCTCCTACAAGATTCATAAATACAGAATCTTTTAATGGGCGAATAGTCCAATAAATTCCAACAACCATAAAGTAAACAAATCCTAGTCTAACGAACTTTCGGAATTCTTGCTCCTCAAATTTACCAAAATTATGCGTAAAAAGTTTCATAAACAAATTAATCATTTTTTTTCCTTTTTAATTTTTTTTAAAGGTTTAACCCTTTTAAATAACAACGAATACGTAGATCTTACAAAAAAATAAAAAAAATGTCAAAAATTACTTAACAGTTCTAAATCACATGAGAGGGAGATTTCTTCCATTAATTAAATAATGAATCTCTCAATTTCCGTAGTATTCAATATTTGTCTGTTTTGCTTAATATTATTTATCTTCCTGGCTATGTTTAATGTCATCTACAAAAAATGTTGCGATGATAGCTATAAACATTGCTATTACAATAAAGAAGAAAGTATTTTTATACATGGCTATTGTGTATATTGGGGTTCCATCAACAGCCACAAGTCCATTTCTAAAATAATCAAGTAATTTTCCAAGAAGTGGCTGAAAAACAATCGCACTAGACATGCACATTGCGTTTATAAATCCTGTGGTTGTTCCTCCATATTCCTTTGTAACTAAGCTACAAGCCATTGAAAATGCTAAGATATTAGAGCCCGCACAAAAACCAACAATAAACACAAGTATAAGGCAAGTATAAAAATTAATAAAATTAAGATATAATACTGCGATAAATGACAATATAATACCTATAGCAAGCACAATAAGCGTTTTTTTGTAACTGTTAATTTTTTCGGCAATCCACGCTGAAACGATGCTACCAATACCGAATCCTATAAAAATTATAGTTGGGGTTAATGCTGCTTGTTGAGTTGAAATTCCATATTTTTTCTCTATAAAAGGAACTCCCCAAAGCTCGGCTATAGCGCTTAATGGAAGGTATGATATGGCTGCATAAAATCCTAAAAGCCAACTTTGGGAATTTTTAGCAATAATTTTTAATCCTTCAAAGAGAGGTTTTGTTTTAGTTTCTTTTGTATTAGAAAAATCTTTCTTTTTCATAAAAATCATAGCCAAAATAGCGATAAAGATACCTATAGAAGCGATTATAAATGTTGTATTCCGCCATCCGAAATTTGCAACCAAAATAGCTGTTGGTTTTGTTCCGAATATTCCACCTAAACATCCAAAAAACATAGAAATTCCTGCAAGTACTCCATATTTTCTTTTATCAAAGAATTCTAAGGCACATTTTCCACAGCTCAAAAACGCAGATGCAGAAGAAAGACCTATTAAAAAGCGTCCAATTTTTAGCTGTAAAATAGATGATGCAGAACCAAAGATAAATGTTCCAAGAGAACAAAGCAGGCTACACATGATTATCATATTTTTTACCCCGATTTTATCAACTATAATACCGCATGGAATTTGCATGGCAACGTAAGGAATATATAGAAATGAGGAGATGGCCCCTATAATTGATGCCGTAATTGAAAATTCTGTTATTAATTCATTTACAATAACTCCTGCTTCAACTCTTGTTATGTAAGAGAAAAGATAAAACATCCAGCAAACAGATATAGATGTTATTGCTACAAAATTACAATTTTTTTCCATTTTCTTTCCTCTGCATTAAAAAATTTGAAACTTCCCACAATTTTTATTCTAAATTTTATAATTTCTCCACAACATTTTCAAGTTGTTCATCAAATTTAGCAATAACCTCATCAGTAAGATCTATCTTAGAAGAGGCATAAAAAACTGCTTTTTTTTCATAAATATCTGCATTTAAAATAACATCTAACTTATATTTTTTAGCTAATTCACCAGTTATCTTGAATATTGCTTCATGTACATACTCTTTTAAAATTGCGTCTTTTTCCCGAAATTCTTCTTTTTTTTTTTGAATTTGCGGCTCTAAAACAGCAAATTCCGCTTCAAATTGTTTTTTAAATTTTTGGCGTACTTTTGCAGAATTTTTTGGATTTTTTGAACTTTTTAACAAATTTTGCAAAATTTTGTACTTTTCTCTTATTTCATTGTTAGTTTTTTCAAAAGCTTGTTTTTCCAACTCATTTATTTTTAAGAAAACTTTTGATTCTTTTTTGATACGAGTCCCGTCAACAATAGCTAATTTTAATGGAATTTCTTTTTGAAAGAATATATCTTTACAATTTTTTAATAAAATCAATAAACATAAGAATAAAACACATTCACTAAGTATACTTAAAATACGGTTAGATTTAAGAAAATCGTAAAACATTAATTAAATTTCATTCCATAACCAAATAAAAATTTCTGAGTTACATCGTGTTCAGATTTTTTCAAAGGCCAAGCGTATCCAAAGCTCAGCAATCCAAAAGGAGAATGCCAAGCAATACTAAATCCTGCGGCAACTCGTACTTCATGTTTATCGTGTAAAATTTCTGAATCATTTTCATTTCCTGTTGTATTCTTTAATGATCTCCAAGCAGATCCTGCATCTGTGAAAATTGTTCCAAAAATTTCAGCATCTCTTGGGAAAATAGGCATTGGGAAAGATAATTCAGCAGAAGCCGACCAAGATAATGTTGCTCCAACTTTTCTTCCTTTAACTTTTTGCAGATTAAACATAGTTAATGCATCTTTTTGATTTTCTTGATTAATAGACTTTCTAAAAATTTTTTCCCATTTAGATAATTTTGAATAATCTTTAATCAAATTTTTGTTTCCTTCAGTATAGAAAGCTCGAATAACATCTTTTTCGTCTTCAAGAAATCTCTTTTGTTCATCGTCTAAATAAGGCTTATCTACTGCTAAGAAATTATCAAAAGCTTTATTAAATTTTGTTTTAGGAAGACCACGTACAGGAGAAATTCCATAAAAATCAAAACCACGTAGTGACTCTCCACCTAGGAAAAGAGCATCCGTAGTACGTAATTTATGATCTCCAAGTCCCATTGCGTGGGAAAATGCCCCTCGTAAATTGAAAATAAGTTCTTTGTGTATTTTATGGTGCCAGCTTGCAGACCAAGTGTTTATCAAATGATAAATATTTCCACCTACTCCTGAGCATTTTGTGCTCCATGAAATTTTAAATCCTTTCGATGGTAAAACTCTTCTATTTCTACCGTCATAAGCAATTGTGTGAATAACAGCAGATCCCCAATATACTCCTTCATCATCTTCTGAACTTAGAAATTTTCTAAATTCTTTTCCATCTTTCGTTTTAAGCCAATCTTCATATTCCTTTTTATCTTTAAGCAAAATATTTGATCTTCTAGCTTTTTCGGAAATATCTTTTTCTTTTTTAGAGTCTATGGAAAGTTCTTCTCTGTGTAATTTATAATCCCAGTTTTGATACCAACGAGGCCTGATTTGGTATCCTGTTCCGATTACACCTCCGGTTTGTGTTCGGAATAAACCTGTAAGTCTTTTCGAAAAGTTATGAAATAAGGATACTGTTCCTAACAATTTTCGCCCAAATAATCTAGGCTCAGCAAAATCAATAGAAAAATCCCTTTCTTTCTGAGCAACAACAAAATCAAATCCAAAAGATTGTCCCTTACCTATGAAATTTGGATTATAAAGGTGAACTCCGATGGAAGCCTTTTCCAAAGTAGAATACCCAGCTTTAGCAAATATTTCCCCTGTACTTTGTTCTTCAACATCAACAGTTACAATGGCAGTGTCCTGGCGTTCTCCCTCGCTTGGTTCAACTTTAACAGTTTTGAAAAACCCTAAAGATTTTATTCTTTCTTCAGTACTTTTAAGCTTTTTTTGATCGAATGGATCCCCTTCATCAAAGCCAATATCCCGCCTAATAACAAAATCCCGGGTATGTGTATTCCCTTTTATATTTATTTTTTCAACAAAAATTTTAGGACCATCTTTTACTATAAACTTAACATCTACAACCTTTTTCTTACTATTTTTGATAAAAACTGGCTCGACCATTGCAAAATTATATCCAAATGAACTAGCTATAGATTTTATAATATCAGAACAAACTTCAATCATTTGATTATTAAAGATAGCTCCTTTTTTAGCCATTATTCCCGCTTCTAAGATTTTCTTATCAATTTTAGCAATTTGAGATTCAGCGGAAATATCGCCAAATTTATAAATTTCTCCTTCTCTTATGTGGTAAGTCACATAAAAATTCTTTTTATCCAAACTAAGTTCAGCTAAAGCGGATACTATTTCAAAGTCAGCATATCCTCTATTAATGTAAAATCTTATAATTTCTTTCTGATCCTCTATAAATTTTTCCGGGTCATACACCTTATTCGCTGTTCCTCCTAAAACTTTTAGATTAAACCAACGCTTTTCCTGTATGTTTAATATTTCTTTTAATTCTTCCGATTCAAAGGAATCATTCCCTATAAACGTAATTTTTCTAACATAAGCACTTGAACCTTCATTAATTTCAAAAACTAAATCAACCCTATTGTTAGGTAATTTAACAATTTTTGGAGTAACCTGAGTGCTAAGGCATCCTTGGCTTCTATATATGTCTAAAATTATTTGCTGTGTCTCTTGAACAGCAGCTTCTGAGAAAACCTGCCGTGGCTTTAATTTTATAATATCCTTGATAGCATCACGCGTTGAATGGCTCATACCTTCATAAGCGATTTTATTTATAACCGGATTTTCTTGAACGACAATAGTCAAAACGCCATTGTTTATATTTACTGTAATATTTTTAAAGTATCCAGTTTTATTAAGGGCTTTTAAAACTTCATCTGTAATATTATCATCGTAATCAATCCCTTTTTTGCATGGGATTTCAAATAAAATTGTTTCTTTTTCGATTCTAACGTTTCCCGTAATTTGAATATCTTTAATGACTGCTGAATTAGTAATTTCTATTGGAGAAAATATTGCAAAAAAAAAGAAAATTTTTAAAGTTTTTACTACCGTTTTCATTAAAATAAGCCACAAAACAGTCAATATCATATTTGTACAAATATCATCAATAATCGGAATTTTCAATGATTTTTGTGCATATGTCAATGCAATTTGATAATGTCCTCTGTGCAATTTAGAAATATTCCGTTTTGCCCCACTCAAAAAATCCATAATTCATCTGTGATAATTTTGAGGGCATTTCTTTTAAAAAAAGTATATTTAAAGCTGATATTTTGAAAATAGGAATTGAAACATTAATATCAACATCCCATTTAAAAACCTCTTTGAATAGCTTCACTATAGCATTCTGCTTTCTTCGGTTTTTCTTAGAGAATCTAATTAAATCAGAATTACACCATAAAACATTAGTTAGCTTAATACCATTCGCAGTAGAATCCTCGGACTCATTTGCCTTCTAATCCAGCAAAATCACGAGGATTCAGTTACGTTTCATTACCAATTTGGAGCTCGTGCTGCTTTAAGTAAAGCAATAACATTTGCAGCGCCTATTTCTTCAGCTAAATCTAATGGCGTTTTTCTATCACCATTCTCACTAGATATTGCCGTTGATCTATCTTCTACAGCATAAGGTCTTAGTAATTCCTCAACAACATTATCACGCCCACATTGAGCAGCTATATGAAGTGGGGTATTTCCAGCGTTATCTTGAGTCTCTATATCTGCTGCAGGTCTACCTGCATCAGTTCTGAGTAATTCTCTAACAAGCTCAACACGTCCATACATAGCAGCCAAATGAAGTGGGGTAAGTCCATGTCCATCTTGAGCCTCTA
>JAITOG010000017.1 GCA_031290075.1 Holosporales bacterium
GCAATTTATGCATAACTCTTGCTAATAAATTGAATACTTCAATAACTAATCTTCGATTTGAATGTGCTAGGTTTTACAGGAAAACTATACATTTAATACTTAAGAATTGAAAGACCCTGCATCCCCTCCTAAAACTGCTAAATTAAGTATTGGCGTTTCATTAGTATTTTTCATGTTAACAAGAGTCTTCTTATCCTTCTTATAATCAAAAATTAATCCCACAACATCTTTGTGTCTTCCTTCCATAACTGCAGTAAAAAGTTGATTTGCCTCTCTTTCAGTAGGGTTTCCCAAACTTGAGCACAATCTACCAAAAGCATTGCTACAAAAAGTAACCCCTCTTTTAAGCAAATTCCCCAATACTCCTTTAGGTTGTGTCATTTCTTGGCCCATTGCCTCTGTGCCATGTAATGTTCCGTAAGAAAAATTGCTTATCCCCAATAATGAAACAAGCACCGTAGTTTTATAAAATTTTTCCATTTTATATCTCCTTTAAAATAATTAAACAAACAATTACATTAATATATATAATGATGTTTTTTTACATTTCAAGCAAAAAATGAAATTTTATTTAAAATAAAGAGTAAAAATATGTAGTTCGCAAGTATTTATCTAAAATTTTATATATTTTAAAAATCTCAAAAACATAATAGCTTCTTGAATTCCCCAGTTTTACTTGGTGTAATATATCGAATCTTATTAAAAATTAAGTAAAATATTATATAAAAAAATATTTTTTCTGTATGTAATATTTTAATTATTGAATTTATTACTTAAAAGGTAGATCATGAAGACAGCTTCTTAATCCTTTTAAAGCCCTCAACTCACCACCCAACGCTTTTCAAAGAATTTTTTAAAAGCGTAGGCCCTGTTAGCCTTGGTTAAGAAAATTACTTTTTATATTTTATTTTGCTAAAATTAATTTATGTTAGTTATATATTGGTCTTTTTATGAAAATTTTAAATATAATTGCAACAATTCCTGTGTTATTGACTTTAACATCTTGTACCACAGATATAGGAACATCTACATATCAAACCTCAAATATTGGCCGTCCGCAAATTACAATGCATGGAACTGTTCTTTCAGTAAGAGAAGTTGATTTAGAAAGTACGAACTATGTAGCTCCCTCAATTGGAGCTGGACTTGGCGCAATTGCTGGAGCGTTTCTTGGCGGATCGCAACATAGGGTAACAGGAGCTGCAATTGGTGGAGCTGCTGGGGCTGTTGGAGGTCATGTAATAAAGCCAAAAACTAAACGGAAAGGTTATGAATACCAAGTACAAGCTGATTCAGGGCATATCTATACAATTGTTCAAGGACCAGATATTGTACTTTCAGTAGGACAGCGAGTATCTATTATTTTCCCTGAAGGAGGGGATGAATTGCGTGGAAGGCTTTTACCTTTATAAAAACTCTCTTTATTTTTAAATAGTATATGCAAAATGTTTATAACTGCGTACAAACGATGGAGGCGTCTTAAACGCGAAATTCATCTTTTTTACCAATGCAGCTGGTTATGGACTGTTTTTCATTGGAAACGAAAGCTTATTTCGCTTCAAATGTCTGTTGTAGATTTTTGGAGCGGAAATGCTAAGCACGGACAAGCCATTATAAATGGCTTTTTTTTTATTTATGATAAAAATCAGCGCTTTTTTCAGATGTCTTGGTCCGAAGTTGCCAGCATCTTTAGTGTCGATAGCTACTTTGCAAGTTATACATGTGGTTTCTCTTGGATACGAGATTTAAAAGCAACTGGTGATATGTCTGCTAGGCGTCTTGCCAGAAGAATCATAGAATTTTGGATTGATAATAATCTTGCAAAGAAAACCTTTTTAAAGGAACCACAAAAAAGGGCTGTAGTTGCGGCAATGCGCCTTTCTTCATGGCTTACTTTATATGATTTTTTTGGCGCCAGTGCTCAAGATTCATTTAAAAAAAAATTCCTTATTGGAATACAGCGCGAATATAATTTTATAAAACGAAGACTAATAAAAGAAAATAATAAGTTAATAATTTTAAAAGCTCTTATAGAATATAATGTTTATTTAGATTATGATCCATCTTTTTTTAAATTATTACTTTATGAAATTATTAAAGTAGTTAATTTTATTGAAGGAGAAAACAATTTTAAATTTAAATCTATTTCTAAAAATTTTAATAATTTTTGCATTTTTATTGAATTACGTAATACTTTAAGACAATGGGAAAAAACTTTTTCACATAGTGGAAATATCCACATTGCGTTGTTTGATTTAGCTTTTAAAAAAATTCAAAAGTATTTGCAAATAATAACCCCAGTAATTCGTTTTTATAGGCATAGTAATGGAGTTTTGTGTAATTTAAAATCTGAAAAAAAAAATTATTTATTTCAAGAAAGTATTTTAGCTGGAAAAGTTGATACGGCTCTTTCCCAAATTGAAGATATTTCTTTAGAGGAGTTTTTTCCTGATGATATCTTACGTTTTTCAGATAAACAGTCTGTTCTTTTTATTGATCTTAATGTCTCAGAGCCCAAAAAGAGTAATTTAAATGAATACGGGAAAAACTTTGCAGATAGTTTTTTAAATTTTGAATGGAGCGTAAACGCTAATAATATTATTAATAAAAATTCTTCCTTGCTTTTTCAAAAAAATAAAATCCCAATTTTTTTGAAAAAAAACCTCCTCAAAAATGAAAAAAAAAAAATTCTTCATGATTTTTCGCAAAAAAATGATTCTGCTGGAGTTTTCTTTTTTAACGGGATATTACATCAAAATGAAACAACAGAGGGGTCATATTTTTTTTCCAGGGAGTTAAGGCTTTTCTCTCAAGACAATCTTCTTTGTGGCTCTGATATTATTACAATGCTCGGGCCAACAGAGGAGGCTTTAGGGATTTTACAATTCAATTTGGGGAAGAATTTAAAAGTGGTAGAAATAAAACACACTAATGATAAAGGTTATATAATTTATAATTTTGAGCCAGATTTTACTGAAAAAGTAAGAAAAAATTCAAAAAAAAGCGAAAAATTGATTTTTGTTGTAATAAGTGAAAAACCATTTTTTGTAAAGAATACATCTTCTAATAACCAGCCTGTTATAACAGTTGGATATTCTTTGGAAGGTTCATCAGAAACACAACTAAATTGGTCTTTTCAATTATTAAAATAGTATAACTGGGGCCCCCAAAGAATGCGGATTTTAATTGCTACCAATGAATCCGCAATTTTTGGGGGTTTGGGTATACAATATAAAATTTTTAAAAATATATAATTTGATTTATATTTTTCTCAATTAATAATACTTTGTTGCTGAAGTATAGTATTCCCTCTCTGAATAGTTATTGAAAAGCCAGCTTGTTTTGTATTAAGGGCTTCTTCAATATTTTTAATGTCTATTATAGTTTTTCCGTTTAATTCAAGTATAATATCTCCTTTTTTAACAATTTGGCTGTTTCGTGGTGTTTGTAAAACAATAACTCCTTTATTAATTTTCAAACTTAGGCTTTCTACAATTTCAGGAGTTATTTCAGCAACAACAACATTTTCAAGTGGAACCTTTTTAATAACCATCTGCGATTCTGATAAAATTTTGTTTTTTGGGCGCTCCTTAATTTTTAGCGCTACGGTTCTAATTTTAGACGCCTCATTTGAGGTAACATCCTTAGCTTTTATAAATGATGTTTGGCAAATTGTATTAACAGGACAAATGGAAACAAAGAAATCCAACATTTCTTTATTAAAAATTTCTTGCCCAGAAAAAGAGATAATAACATCTCCAGGCTCAAGCTCTGTGCGATACCCTTCATCTATGGATATTATTGTAATACCTCCTGTAATACCTATTCCATTCTCATTTAAAGTCTCTATTATAGAGCTATCTGCAGTTTGAACTTTTATTGGCAAATAAGAGGTTTCTTCTCCATTTATTGCGCGGTTTAATATACGATAAGCAGCTGCTCCTGGTATGAAAAATCCAACCCCATGAGAAGCTCCAGAACGCGTTGCAATAGCATTTGCAATTCCAGCAATTTCCCCCTCTTCTGTAATAATAGGCCCTCCTGAATTCCCAGGATTAATAGGAGCATCAGTTTGAGATAAAATCCTTTCGCCAAAAGTTCTGTATACTGCGGAAATAATTCCATGAGTTACGGTTTGCCCAACACCAAAGGAATTCCCTATTGCAATAACAGAATCGCCTACTTCTATATTTTTTTGAGCTATTTTTAGGAATGGTAATTTTATATTTTTATCTTTTAGTTCAAGTTTTAAAACAGCTAAATCCATAGATTCATCTGAAAGAACAACTTTTGCTTTAAATGTAACGTTATTACTTAATGTAACTTTAATTGTTTCAGCCTGGGCAACAACGTGTGCACAAGTAATTATGTATCCGTTTGGATCCACAATAACCCCAGAACCGCTTGATTTATGGGTATATGATTGAGTCCCAAAAAAGAAGCTAAAAAAGGGATCACCGGCAAATGGATTAAGATTAGCATTTGTTTTCCCAACACAATTAATACAAACAACAGAAGGTATTGATTGTTTCACGACTGAAGCAACTTTAGATCCAAATGATGTATAATTTACAAGAATTGAAAAAAATGCTAAAAAAATCAAAAAAATAACATTTTTTTTCATAAAATCTCCTTTTTTTCTATTTATTGATAGATTGCTGTAAAACCATATTCCTTAATTTAGAGTAACGATTAACCGAATTATTTTCAATATCTTCATATATAGGGTCAATTTCTGCGCGATTAATTAAAAGGGCTGTTATTTGGGCAGCTGTATCATACCAAGTTAATCTATGGTTTTCGTTGTATGGTAAGCTCTTATTGAGAGTTAGCAAAAATACAGGGTCAATAAAGCTATCAAATAAAAGCCCAAAAGCCGTGCGCATAGTTGCAGGGCCGATTCCTGGAACAATAATATAAGGTCCTGGGGCTACTCCCCATTTTTTGAAAATTTCTCCAAATCCTGTTCGCTTTTCCATTAAGCCAAATCTGGATGAAACATTGATAATTCCTCCGATACCTAATATTGTATTAGTTACAAATTTTCCAGCAGTTTTTCCCGCTTCTTCAATGTTTCCTTGCAGTAGCCAACAAAGCATTCTTAACAGTGCTGTTAGGTTTGTTACAAAATTTGCAAGTCCAGTTTTAATTGGGCTTGGTAGGACTTTGCTATAGGTTAATGCAATAGGCCTAACGAATAATAAGTCAATTCCTCTGTGAAGGCCATAAAGAAGTTTGTTAATTTTTTCAAGAGGATCAGCTTTAGTATAATCTATTTCAGGTTCTATAAATTGGTCTAGTTCTGAATAATCATCTGATTCTCCTGAATTTCTTGAATCTTCTTCATTTCCATTATCTAAATTTTCATTTTCTGTTGTTACTGGTTCTTTATTTTCTTTTGATTTAGTAGAAGTATTAGATTTTACAACGGTCGTTTTTTCTGTAAAACAGTAATCTTCCTTTTTTGTAATGTTAGAACAATTTGTTAGAAAACAAAGAAATATAAACGCAATTATGCTTTTTTTGTTATAAATCAAAAAAATAATACTCTTTAAACAATTATGAAAAATTTTAACAGAATTAAGATAATTTTAAAAATATAGTAAGAACCTGTCTTTAAGGATATTTTATTTTTTTTTCTAACTAAACTTACGCCTCAGGGTCTTTATATTTTTTTTTATTTTCCTGTAAAATTTTCTCAATTCGTTCAACTTCCAAAATACTTGAGTCTAATTTAAAATAAAAATTTGGAATAAATTTCATATTTGATTTTTTGGCAAAAATTTTTCTAATTAAAGGAGTCGCTAAGTTAAAATACAGCTCAACATCCTCTGCATTTTTATTAGCTAAAGGCGTAACCCACACTGTACATTCCCGTAAATCCGTAGAAAGCTTAATATGAGTTACAGTAATATTAGGCAAAATTACTTGCTTATTTTGCGCGTTAAATACGGATGGAATTTCTTGACGTTGGAAAATTTCAGATAAAACACGTTTGATTCCACTGGCAACTTTTTCTACTCGTGAAGAATTGGGTTTTTCTGGAAGAAATAAATTTAATTGATTTTTACGCAAGAACGTTTCCTTTTCTTAAAAGCTGTCTTCATGGATATTTAACTAGTGTTTTTTTACGTCAAATCCGGTGCTCGATCCTCATGAGGTTTGGGGGAAATCTGTGATTTCCCCCAATGCCCCTCATGTACATTCAGTACACTCCGGTTCTGCTCTCCGTTTTTCCTTTAAAACCCTCACTTAAAAATCCATGAAGACAGCTTCTTAATTTTATAATCTGAGTCCTATAATAAAGTCTATTCCAGTATTTCTAATTTTCACAGGAATTTTAACTTTTTCTTTTCCTTCAATAGCATATTTCCCCGTTGTATTGCCAAGAATACCATCAGGGTCATAAACGGAATATTTTAATTTCAAATCTTTTGTTTTGGGTATAAAATGCTTAAATTCGATTCCTGCGAAGAGTCTGTCTAAAAAGTATCGCCTTATTCCGAATCCTATAGAGAAAACATGAACAAAACAAAATGAGGGTTTTACCTTTGGAAAATGAATATTCTCAATATCTTTTTCATTTTTCCCATAATAAGTTCCAAAATCTATTTGTTGAGCTTTCCCAAATATTGCTCCATTTATTCGCGGAAACAGAAAATTAGAACCAACAGAACCAAAAACAAAGAAACCACAAATATTTAGCCCAAGCAAGGTATCAAAACCTGTAGAAAATTTATTATGAAATTGTAAATTTGATGTCATTGTGTAGTTTTCTACAAGGTTACCTTTAACTGCTTTATGACTCCATGATTCATTCATATCTTTATTTTTTGCACTGCATCCAACATATACTTGTCCTCCTAATCCAAATATATTAGGTAAAGTATACAGATACCCAGATACCAAATAAGCGTTAAAAGTTTTCCATTTATACTCTTTATTATTAATTCCATCGTTAGAGTTGTGATTGAAATTCAAGGATACTTTTTTTTGAGATCCTCCGCCTTTTATAGCAATGTAATACCCTGTGCTAGCATTAGAATTCATCACAAATATGAAAAAACACAAAAACTTAAAAACTTTTAAAAACATAAGGAAACCATTATTTTTTAAGCAACTTCTAAAAATGAATGAATACGGGAAGATGCTGCCTCTTCATCAATATTTTCAACCAAAGATAATTCTCTAACAAACCTTTCCATTGCTGTTTGATATATTTGTCTTTCACTATAAGACTGCTCTCCGCTAACCTGATAAGTATAGAGCTCTCGAATTACATCGGCTAACCCTCCCACACTTCCTGAGTTTATCTTTGCTTCATATTCTTGAGCGCGCCTGCTCCACATTGCCTTTTTCTTCTTTGTTTTAACTGAAAGCATTTTTAAAGCAGCAAGCATCTCATCTCTACCAGAAATACCTCTAAGGCCAGCTGAATTTGCTTTATCAACAGGAAGTCTAAGCACCATATGGTCTTTATCAAAATCTATAACATATAGGTCAATTTTAGTATTACCAACTTCATGCTCTTCTATATCAATCAATTTTCCAACACCATGAGCAGGGTAAACAACAAACTCTCCCACTTTAAATCGCTTTTTTTCTACCATAGCCTCTCCTTAGAAACCCTTACACTATATTTATAAGCCGTAATAACAAAATTTCAATAAATAGTACAACAAAAAGTAGTATAAATGTACTTTTTTATTTTATTGGTAGTTTTTCAGATTGGGAAATCGCTCTTTTAAGTAATAGATTCAATAATTTAAATAGTTCATACAGAAAAAAATATTTTTTATATAAGATTTTACTTAATTTTTAATAAAATACAATATATTCACCAAGTAAAACTGAGGGAATACAAGACGCCATTATGTTTTTGAGATTTTAAAAATATATAAAATTTTAGATAAATA
>JAITOG010000033.1 GCA_031290075.1 Holosporales bacterium
TGTGTTCTGAATTGCAGTGCGGACAGTTTTTCATAAGTAAAGATTTGTAAAATGAGTTGCTCTAAGAAAAATATAGCACATATTCATTACGCGCGCCAACTAGTTAAGTAAATGTCTCACATTTTTGATATGTTTAGCACACACAATTACAACATTTGTAGGTTTTTTTAAAGTTTTCTAAAAGAAAAAAATCCAAATCATTATGCCGGAATCTTAGCTTATTTTCGATTGGAAGGGAAATTATAAAGAGGTATACAAATCGAATTTTTCGAAAATTTGAAAAATGGTTTACTTCAAAATCAAAAAGAAAATGTTTGAGATTTAATCTTGTAGGGATGTAAGCTTAAAATATCCATGAAGACAGCTTCTTACTTATTTTTATTTAAAACTTGCATTATTATAGTCTCAATACAAGATGGATTTCCCAAAGTTGTAGTATCTCCAAGATTTTCAAAATCCTTTGAAACGATCTTCCGTAAAATTCGCCTTACTATTTTTCCTGAACGAGTTTTAGGGAGATCTGAGACAAGTAGGATTACATCCGGAGTTGCAATTGGACCAATTTCTTTACGAATATTCTGCTTTATACCTTCGCATAAATGTTCGCTTTGAATAGAAACATTATTGCGTGGTATAGCAAAAACAAAAATCCCTTGTCCTTTTATATCGTGCGGATATCCTACAACACAAGCTTCTGAAACTGCTGGATGCGATATAACAGCTCTTTCTAACTCAGCAGAACTCATTCTATGCCCAGAAACATTCAAAACGTCGTCAATACGTCCTAAAACCCAAATATCTCCGTCTTCATCAATTTTTGCCCCATCACCGCTATTATAAAAATTTTCCGAAGAATAAGATTGCTTAAAGCATTGTTGATCTCCCCAAACTCCCATAGCTAACCCTGGCCAGGATTGTTTTATCCAAAGAGCCTCCTTTTCTTCAGGATTTCCCCCAACTTCGTGCAAAATGCGCGGCTCAATTCCAAAAAATGGTTTTGCTGCACAGCCAGGTTTTTGCGGCTGTTTAAGGAGAGGACAAATTAACACTCCACCAGATTCTGTCTGCCACCACGTATCCATTATTGGGCAATGGGATTTCCCAATTTTTTCAAAAAACCATTGCCAGGTTGAAGGATCAATTGCCTCGCCAACCGAAGCTAAAATACGTAACGATTCTAATGAAGCATGATTTACAAAATCATCCCCCAAGCTACGCAAAGAACGTAAGGCTGTTGGTGCTGTATAAAAAATGGTTACCTTATTTTCATCAATGATTTTCCAAAACCTTGAAGCATCAGGATAAGTTGGAGTACCTTGAAATAAAACAGTTGTTGCTCCATTAGCAAATGGCCCATAAACACCATATGAATGCCCAGTAATCCAGCCTATGTCTGCCGTACAAAAATAAACATCGTTTTCTTGTAAATCAAAAACAAATTTATGTGTTAATGCAACGTAAACTAGATACCCTCCAGTGCTGTGTACTATTCCTCTAGGAATTCCCGCAGATCCTGAAGTATGTAAAATGAATAGTGGATCAGTAGCGCACATTTCCGCGTAATCATACACAGGTTGAGTTAGCTTAGAGAGACTTTCAAAATTAAACTCTTTAATATTTATACTAACAGAATCTGTATTTTTATTTTCCAAAGATTGTCCGACTAATAATACTTTTTCAACTGTATTATTTTTGTTCAATAGATTTTCTTTTAGAGCTTCATAAACATTTTTTTTCAAAGAAAAAGTTTTTCCACCACGTGAATTAGTTTCTGTTGTTATAATTAACCTTGGTTTAGCTTGAACTATGCGAGAAGCCAATGCTGTTGCTGAAAATCCTGCAAAAACAACCGAATGAATTGCGCCAAGTCTGGTACAAGCAAGCATTGCATAAATTGTTTCTGGAATCGTTGGAAGGTATAAAGTAACAACATCACCCTTTTTAACCCCTAAAGCTTTTAAAACCCCAGAAAATTGACAAACTTTCTCATAAAGCTCGCGATATGTTATATGAATGGTTTTTCCTGGCTGATCTGCTTCGAAAATAATAGCAGTTTTATGGGGAGTTTTTTGAGCATGTCTATCAACACAGTTATAACAAGCATTCAATTTTCCATCTTCAAACCACTTTACATCGGTACTTTTGCTAAAATCTGAACCATTAGCAATTGTTGGTGGCTGAATCCAGTCAAGAATAGAAGTTTGTTTTAGCCAAAAAGCATTATTATTTTCTAAAGATTCATTATATTCTTTTTGGTAAGAAGCTGGATTTTTAAGGGGATTAAAATTATTTTTAGTCATAACGCAGGAAATCAATGTTATTGGCAATAAAATGGAACTCTTTCTTATTATGTTTAACATAACAGATTTGCTAATACACAACAAAAAAGTATTAAAATATTTTGAAGACATAGATCTCGAAAAAACAAGGATTCCTAATTTAATATGCAATATTTTTTAATAGATTAAAAAGAAATAGGGGAATTAAAAAAAATATTGCATTCCAAATGAATTACACATAGTATATATATTATCATTTTGTTTTTAAAAAAAAGGTTTAGTTTTATGAAAATGTTTAAGATTTGTTGTTTATTATTAGGTGTTGCTATTGTTAGCGGATCTAGCCAGGCAGTATTAATTAGTTGGGAAAGAGCAGCAACAGCTGCTAATTTTGTTTTACCTGTCTTTGAACATTTTTTGGGAAATAGAGTACCGAAAATAGCAGTAGGTGTTAAAGTGGGTTTAGGAGGAATATTAATGGTTGAAGATGGTAGAAATGCTCTTTTAGAATTTAAAAAATGGAGAAATGAGGAAGAAAATTGGGGAAAATTTTCATTATTCTGTGAAGGTTTTACGCATGTAGGCTTTGCTTTTTCTAGACTATTTACTATAGTCAGGCAAGCAGTGCCTTTAATTTTTAAAATTGTAAGTAAACTTTCCTAAACAAAAGTATAAAAGAATAATTAGGCCCTGTGAGTATACCTCTTTACTAAAGATTGAGGATTTTGGCTGGAGGAAGATGTAGAAAAAAAAAGCTTAATCTTCTTTTTAAATCTTAATCATTAGGTGGAAGGGTTTCACAGGACCTAATTTTTATGAAAAAATAGAGTTTAAATGTATGGTTTATTTTCAAAATTCTTAGAAGCTGTCTTCATGGATAATTTTAACCGGTGCTCGAATCCTCGTGAGGTTTGGGGGAAATCTGTGATTTTCCCCCCCAATGCCCCTCACGTACGTCAAAGTACACTCCGGTTCTGCGCTCCGTTTTTCCTTAAAAACCCTCCCTTAAAATATCCATAAAGACAGCTTCTTAGCTTAATTTTCCAAATCAGGGCGAACTCTATTTTTAACCACAAAATGATTATATGAAATATCTTGCCACGTTTTCACATTCGCTTCTAACAAAACCAATTCACAAGTAGAAAGTTTATTGCTTTGCCCTGGAATAATATCATTTAGAAATTGTGAGAGCCCTGGATTATGCCCTACAATGAGGATTTTGTTGTAAATTGAGGGAGTCCATTGAATTTTATCTAAAAGTCCTATAGAAGATATTTGAGGCAAAGAATCATCAAACATAAATCTTGTTTTAGTGGGAACAACAGAATATATTGCTTGAAATGTTTGTTTGGCTCGTTTTAATCCTGAGCACAAAACAAAATCAACATCTTTAAGGATGTCATGAGTAGAAGCTACAATTTGTTCAATTTGTAGAAGACCTGTCATACTTATAGATTTTTCTTTTTCATATCCTGAAAAATTTGCTGGATATGAATCTGCATGTCGCATAAGTATAACAATTTTCATTTATTTACCCCAAAATTTGTCATTCGTTTTTTATTAATACTTTCTCTTCTATACTAATTGTAGGATGCTTTTTTGTATTGAGTAAAGAGTGTTTAAAAATTGTAAAGAAAAAATGGATATTGAAGAAAAGATTCCCTGGATTCGATTAGCAATTTCAAAGGGAATTGGACCAATTACATTTTGGAATTTACTGAAAAAGGCAAATGGGTCTGCGAAAAATGCTTTAAATTTGGTGGATGAAATTTCTTCAGAAGAAGCTGCAGAAGATCTATTAATACAACATAATAAATCTGGATTTTGCATACTTACAGCTTATGAAAAATATTTTCCTCAAAAATTAAAGCTAATAAAAGATTGTCCACCTATACTCAGTGTAAAAGGGAATTTGGAATTATTAAATAAGCGTTCAATTGCAATAGTTGGTGCAAGAAACGCATCTTTATTAGGAAAAATTTTTGCATTGAAAATTGCCAAAAGTATTGGAACAAACGGTTTTGCTGTTGTTTCTGGAATGGCACGTGGAATTGATTGTTCTGCTCATGAAGGAAGCATCGAAACTGGAACTATTGCCATTTTTGCAGGAGGGCTTGATATTATATATCCTCCCGAAAATGCTAACCTTTGCGACTCAATTTTAAAAAATAAAGGAGTAATTATTTCCGAAATGATGCCAGGAACTCCTATAGATCCTTCGCTTTTTCCAAGACGTAACAGAATTATTGCAGGTGTTTCTGAAGGAGTTGTTCTTATCGAAGCCGCAATAAAGTCTGGCTCTCTTATTACCGCAAAATTTGCACTTGAACAAGGAAAAGAAGTTTTTGCAGTTCCTGGAAACCCATCTGATCCACGTTCAAAAGGATGCAATTTGCTTATAAAACAAGGGGCCGTTCTTGTTGATTCTGTTGAAGATATTTTAAGCTGCTTTAACCTGAATTCCCCAAAGGTGGAGCAAATACAAGAATCTGTGGATATATTTCCCATAAAAGAGGATACCCTTTCTTTAAAAACATCCATTTTATCAGAACTTAGTACTACGCCAATTTCCATAGAAATATTATTTCAACACCAAAACTGCGGTTTACCAAATCTTTTAGTTGCTCTTGGAGAGCTAGAAGCAGAAGGAAAAATAAGAAGATATGCAAATAGCGAGGTTTCTTTGTTGTAGTATTAAAATCAAAGGTATTTAATGAGCTTTAAGAATTTTTATTTTTCAGATTTTTTTGCTAAAGATCGCCGGTTTTTGAATGCTATCTGGAATCAAGATTCATTTTTTTGTGCAATTAAAGAACAGTATTTTATTTTCCAAGAACAAACATTACAATGTATTTCACAATTACCAATTTCTACAAAGGAAAAGAAAAGAATATTTTTTTGGACTAAATTTTTATTTGATGCTTATTCTCCAAGCAATTTCCCTTTTACAAATCCGGAGGTTTTACAAAAAACCATTTTGCAAAAGGGGGAAAACTTTTTAGCTGGAATTAGAAATTTTTTGAATGATGTACTAGTAACTCCGGGCCTTTTTCCTCCACTTACAAATACTCAACCCTTCAAATTAGGGGAAAACATTGCAACAACAAAAGGGGGAGTTGTTTTTCAAAATGACCTTTTCCAACTAATTCAATATAATCCAACTAAAAAGTATACGCATAAGGCTCCTATTTTGCTTATTCCTGCATGGATTAATAAATATTACCTTTTTGATCTATCCAATGAAAAATCGTTTGTAAAATTCAATTTAGAGCAAGGCAGAACTGTATTTGTTTTATCCTGGGTTAACCCCAAAAATTCAAAATTTACTCTAGAAAATTATTTGAATTTAGGAATTAAAACAGCAATAGATGCTGTGTGTAGTATTAATAAAAAATATCTTAATACTTTATCAACAGTTCCTGTAAACATTGTTTCAATGTGTGTAAGTGGAACATTTTTGTTAATGAAATTAGCTGAATTAGCGGCTACTGAAAGCTTAGCCCAAGTTGGCTCCGTAACACTTCTTATGTCTCCATTTAATTTCAAGTACCTTGAATGGATGCAACTTTTTATTTCCAAGGACATGCTAAATTGCTTTAAAAAGCAATTAGATAGCACAAAAGATAGCGTGCTGATTGGTACAGTTTTAACAAAGATTTTCTGCTGTTTGCGCGCTAATGATTTAATTTGGCCAAACTATGTTGAAAGATATCTTTTAGGTAATGAATTGCCCACTATAGACTTTTTATATTGGAACCACGATTCCCCGCGAATTTCCCTTCAGCTATTGTATAACTATTTAGAAGATGTATATTTCAAAAATTTGTTTTTCTCGAAAAAAAAGGATAAAAAAACTATTTTTTTTCGAAAAAACTTAAAAAAAATAAAAAATCCCTTTTTTATATTCGGAACTGAAAAAGACCATCTTGTCCCTTGGAGATCATGCTACTCTGCAGCTCAACATTTGGAAAATGCAAAGTTTGTTTTGGGGGGAGCTGGGCATGTTGTAGGTTGTATGAATTCGCCAAGTTCGGAGAAATATCATTATTATGAGAATTGCGAACAAAATGTAAGCGCTAATCTTTCTTCAAAAGAATGGTTCAAGTCTACAAAAAAAAAGCCTGGTTCTTGGTGGGTTTCTTGGAATGATTGGCAAAAACAATTTGATTTAGAAGAAATTCCTGCTTTTGCCAATTTTCCATATTTTGAAGCTGCTCCAGGAAGTTATTGCCAAGCCCCATAAATGTGGGAATCAAACAATCAGACACTTTTGAGATTTTTTAAAATAGATAAATGCTTGAACACCCTGCATTTTACTCGACTATTTTCCTAAGACACTTTGCAAGGTATTTGCTTCAGCATTATTTTTAAAAGGGCCAACTAATACTTTATAGTAAACTTGCCCATTTGGATGCTTTTCAAAACGAACATTTATATTATATTTACTTAATATCGTATGCTTTTTTCTTAGGTTTAAAATTTCTTTATTTGCCTCTTGCTTAGAGGTAAAAATACCTAACTGAACATAAAAAAGCTTTTTAGGAGAAACATTATTTTTCTCCGTTTTTTCTCCCCGTTTTTTGATTTTGGAAGCACTTTTTTCTTTTTTTATTAATGTTTTCTTTTCAACAGTATTATTGGTTGTAAGTGGTTTTCCTTCCAAAGAATTATTTAAAAAAGGAGGAGGCGTTTTTACTTTAATCTTTTCTTCTTCTTTTTTCTCTAAATATTTTTTTAAATTCTCTTTTTTTGATGATTTATTTGAGTAATCTAAATATTCATCACTTTCAACTTCTTCTTTTTTTTCTTCCCCTTCTCCTTCATCTTCCCCTTTCTCTTCATCTGTTGGAATATTTGGAGCAAAATTGGTTGTTGGAAGAATATGTTCTTCGCTTTTTTCCTTTTCCTCATTGTGATCAAGTTTGCCATAAATAAGCTCATCTTGATAAGGAACAAGCTGCATTTCAGATTTTTCTGGTTTTACTTTTATTTTACTTGGAGTTTTAATAACAATTAACTCATCATTATTAGATGTAGAAACACCATTGTATACTTTCAAAAATATAATCCCACAAATTATTGAAGACAAAAGGAAAGAGGAAAAAATTATTTTTGCTTTTAATATTCCATTAATTTTATAAGGTTCACTTATAGCTTGGGCTTTCTGAAATGAAGACTTTTTCTGTTCTTTCGGGTTTATAATAGGAACTACTTTTTCTGGGGGATCTAATTTTAGGTTTTTAAAATCGCGAATTTGTTCATTTAAAACTTCTGCTTGAGCATTATTATTATTAACGCTCTTTTTATTTTCCTCATCAAATGAAAAGTCTAGTAAACGTTGTTTAAGATCGATTTTGAATGGTTGCGGTTCTTGGCCTAGATTTTTTAATGGCCATGTTGTTGTTTCTTTATATTTTTGCTGAGAATACGAAGTATTATTCAGGTATGGCGAAGTAGCAAGAGAGAGTTTATTAGACTTTCGTAATTCAATAGGCTTCTTTCGTAACTCAATTTCTTCTGGGAATTTGTTAGTTGCTTCGATACTCGAATCCTCATGGGGTTTGGGGGGAATCTGTGATCCCCCCAAATGCCCCTCATGTATATTTAGCATACTCCGGTTCTGCGCTTCGGATGCTCCTTCAAATTTGCCAGAAAAAATAGGTTTCGAAAGTCTATTATAATTATAATTATTATTATCTGAGAAACCTGTTGATGGAAGTATACAATCATGGCTTGAGGGAAGGGGAGGAGGAAGTATTTCTTTGTGTATAGATTCTTCTGTAACTTTAGGTGATGGCTGAATTGTAGGAATGAAAACTTGAGGCTCTTTTCTATTTTTTAAACTACCATTAATCCATTCGGAAAAAGGATCATAATTTTGTTTTTCTTTTAATTTTCCCTCTTTTTTAGTTAGTTTAGGTGAAGATTTTTTCAAAATAGCGCTACTTTTTGATGCCTTTAATTCGGGGAACAAAGTGTTATGTTCTAAGAAATTATTTTTTTCTGTAGCTTCAATAGGAAGGTCAGAAAAACTATTTTTTTTTGTTTTTTCTCCTTTTAAAAAATCTACAGACGACGAATCCCATGGATCTTTATCATTCTCTAGAGTATCAGAAAAATACGAATTTTTTTCTTCTAGAAAAAAAAATCTCATAACCACCTATAGCTTCTGCTTAAAATTAAAACAAAAAAAATATCCATGAAGACAGCTTCTTATAAAGATTCTCCTATTCAATACGATAATACATTTATTATTACGATTTTTCAAAGAAAGATATTGATATTAAAAAATACTAAATATATAATTTATGAATGGGGTCGGGTTATGACGAACTTGTTTTATAAGTAAATTAAAAGCTTGTTTTATAATTTAAGGAGTATTGTTCTATGGCTAAATCTACTAGTATTTTAATTAAGTTGGTAAGTAGTGCAAAGACTGGATATTTTATTGTAAAAAGTAAAAATGCAAGGAAAAAACCTGAAAAACTTGAGCTAAAGAAATATGATCCAGTTGTACGTAAACATGTCTTATTTAAAGAAGCAAAAATAAAGTAAAGATAAAAAATCAGAGAGTTTTTTATTTAAGCTTATTTTGGTTATTTATTTTTTCGTTCTATTCAAGTAAGGTTGTTTAGTCTTTTTAAAAGATTTTTAAATTCTTGAGCTTCGAAAAAATCTGATAAAGTTTCTTTATCTATTTTCATAGGAAATTCTAGTTTTTCTTCATTAAAATCTATTTCAATATCGCTTCTTAGCGTTACAAGTTTTTTGGCTAATATTGCAAGGTTTGCGTATTTGGTTAATAATTCTCTGCGTTTTTTTTGCGGAATTACATGGATGTTATTTAATAATAAATCTAAAGAACCAAATTTGTTAATTAATTCTGCTGCAATTTTTACTCCTATACCAGGAATCCCAATAATACCGTCTGAAGGGTCTCCTGCTAAAGCCTGTACCTCAATAACTTTTTCAGCATGAACACCAAATTTATCTAAAATATCGTTTTCAGTAACCCATTTTTCTTTTACAGGATTAAAAATTAAAGTATTTTCATCGTAAAGTTGCATAAGATCTTTGTCTGATGAAATAATAACTATGCGAATCCCTTTAGTTTTAGTTATTTTTGAATAGGTAGCAATTATATCGTCAGCTTCAAATCCGGCCTTTTCTATTATCGGACAATTAAATGCCGTAGTTGCTTGTCTTATTATTGAAAACTGATGCTGCAAATCTTCGGGAACTTCTTTCCTATTAGATTTATAGCTAGGATCTATTTCATGACGAAAATTTTTTCTAGAAACATCAAAAGCACCTGCCCATAAAGCATTGTTGCTATGCTGGCAAATTCTTTCCCTTAGCTTTAGCATCATACTGCAAAAACCTAGAACAGCGCCAATTGGCGCTCCATCAGTACGAGTAACGGCAGGTAAAGCGTAATATGCCCTATAAATAAAACCGGAAACGTCGATAAGGTAAAGTGTTTTCAATTTTATTTACCAATTTACTCGTTTTCTTCTTCTTCTTCTTCTTCTTTATCTTCGAAAAGGCCTCTTAATTCTTCGTCTATGCAATCATCAACTAAAAGATCAAAAATAAATTCTTCGCAGTCCTCTTCATTTTGAGAAATTTCTTGTCCAGCTTTAAATTCTCCCAAATCTTTTAAAAATTTTATATTGACTGTTTTTGTTTTAACCTCGTCTTCTCCGATTATTATAGCAAGCAACACATCAGCTTTATCGCAATACCTAAGTTTTTTGGTAAGTTTGTCGTGTGTGGGAAATAGAATAGAGCCTATTGATTTGGTCCGTAAATCAGTGGCTATTTTGAAGGCTTCGTACAACTCAGCTTCAGTAACATTCAAAACCGCAATCTTAATACCAGAACTACCATATTTATCTCCACATGCCACTATAAGTCTATCTACACCAAAGGCCATTCCAACTGCTGAAATATCAGGCCCTTCAAGATTTTTTACAAGGCTATTATATCTTCCTCCACCACACAAAGCTAGACCATCTTGGTCAATAAACTCAAATACTGTGTGATCATAATAATCAAGCCCTCTAACTAGGCGTTGGGTATAATCATACTCTATCCCCAATGTTTTCAAGCCTTTTGTAACTTGAGATATAAAATTTATAGCATTTGCAGAAAGGTAATCAAAAATTAAGGGAGCCCCTTCACAAATTTTTTTATCACCGGAATCTTTAGAGTCTAGTATTCTTAAGGGGTTTTCCTTTAACCTGCGTACACTATCCTCGGATAAATCCTTTTCATACTTTTTCAAATACTCTACTAAAACTTGTTTGTATTTTTCTCGTGTTTCCTTATCTCCAACTGTATTTACAATCAATTTTGCATGTATTTTTAATTCATCAAGTGCGGATTTTGTAAATGCAATAATTTCAACATCACTAATTGGGGAATCAGAACCAATGCATTCAATACCAAATTGATAAAATTGCCGATAACGTCCTTTTTGAGGGCGGTCGTATCGAAACATTGGCCCATAATAAAACAGTTTTTGAGGAAGATCTTGAGTAAGATTATTAGAAATTAAGGCACGTACAGTAGATGCTGTTCCTTCTGGACGTAAAGATAAACTGTTTTCTGAACGATCCAAAAACGAAAACATTTCTTTTCCCACAACATCTGTTTCTTCTCCAATTCCTTTTACAAAAAGACTTGTCTTTTCAAGAATTGGAGTTTCTAGAAAATTATATCCATAGTCCAAAGCCAATTTTTCAAGTTTTCGTATAATAAACCGAAAGGAATTAGCATCACTACCAATTAAATCTCTCATGCCGCGAACAGTTCCAAATTTTTCCAGATTAGACATTGTTGAAACTCCAAAATATAAAAAAATGCCCAGAAGAAGACTCGAACTTCCAAGAACAAAAGTTCACTAACACCTGAAGCTAGCGCGTCTACCAATTCCGCCATCTGGGCTACGTCTTCAGCATTATCTTCGATTTTAGTTAATTTATCAATAGGAAGATTAGCTAAGATTTTTTTCCGATAAAAACCGCTGCTATATTGGGGGCCCCAAAGAATGCGGATTTTAATTACTGCCAATCCTTTTTAATCCAAGAAGTTTGAATCCGCAATTTTTTGGGGTTTGGGTATACACTAGCAATTGCACAAAATAAAGTTTTTGGTAAATTTCTAGTAAAAATGGTACATAACGTATCTAATAAAAACCAATAAAATTGATCTAAAATTTCGCGTTTTTTTATTTATTTTCCTTTGTTGCAATTAAAGCCGCTTCTAAAAAGCAATCAATATTGCCATCAAGCACCCCAAGCGCATTTCCAATTTCCACGTTCGTCCTTGCATCCTTTACAAGTTGGTAAGGTTGCAAAACATAAGATCTAATTTGGCTTCCCCAAGCAATGTCCGCTTTATTTTTTTCTTGTTCATCAACTTTGGCCTGTTTTTTTCTTTGCTCTGCTTCATAAAGCTTAGCTTTTAGCATTGCCATTGCTGTTGCCCTATTGCGGTGCTGAGAACGGTCAATTTGGCACGAAACAATAATTCCCGTTGGAATGTGGGTTATTCTAATTGCGCTATCCGTTTTATTTACATGCTGCCCCCCGGCTCCGGAAGAACGGAAGGTATCGACGTGTAAGTCTTTTTCTTCAATTTTAATATCAATACTTTCGTTGATTTCAGGGTATGTCCAAACGGAGGCGAAGCTTGTGTGACGGCGAGCGTTGGCGTCAAAAGGAGAGATTCTTACAAGTCTATGAACCCCATTTTCTGTTTTTAGCCAGCCATAGGCTTGAGAGCCCGAAATTTTCAGATTTATTGACTTAAACCCGGCTTCTTCTCCAATGGTTTCGTCAATTATTTCTACTTTAAAATGGCGCTCCTCAGCCCACCTTGAATACATCCTGGCAAGGATAGCAACCCAGTCTTGGGCTTCTGTTCCTCCAGCTCCTGAATTTATTTCTAGAAAACAATTACAAAAATCGGTTTCTTCAGATAACAAAAGCTCAATGCGAAGTTTTTCAAGTGTTGCTTCTAGGGATTGCAAATCTTGGCAACAAGTATCGAAGACCTGCTCATCATCTTCTTCCTTTGCAATTTCCAATAGGGCACACAAATCTGTGAAATCACGTATATGCGCAGAAATTTTTTTAACTTCATCCTCAAGGTGAGACTTTTTCTTCATAATTTTATTGGCTTTTTGTGGATCATCCCAGAAGGAGGAAGATTGAACCAATTCTTTATAACCAGACAACTCCCCTACTTTTCTCTCAAAATTTGAAGAAATTTTTATATCTTCAAGCTTTTTTGTAATATTTTCAATAAGCAGAGGAGCGTTAAAGTTATTTAGTCAAAACTGCGACATGTGGAATACCTGTGAAACAAAGGAATGAAATCTCATTAACTCAATAGTCCCTATTTTTCAAACGAAATGCAAGAAAAAAATAGATAAGAAAAAATAAACATTTTTTTTATTTATCTAAATTATAATTATACTTATGAATAAATATTTCAAATATAGCAATGCTTTTTAGTACTGAAGAATTTTTTCAAGAAATATTATTAAATAGAAATTTAGTTTCTATTGATCAAACACTTATTGTTCAAAAAGAATTGAAAAAGAAAAAAAATAGTTATTCTTCAATTAATACTCCTTTAAGGTTAGATGAAATATACATTAAATTTGGTTTTATTTCTCAACAGGCAGCCCAACAAATCCTTACAGAAATAACAGGCTTTCAATATATTGATCTTAATGAATTACGTCTTAATAAAGATATTTTTCGATTAATTGATGAAAAAATCCAAAAAAATTGTTTTTCTGTTGTTTTTGATTACTTTGAACAAATATTGAAAATTGCGATGTATGATCCTGAAGATTTATCTTTAAAGGATGTTCTTTTACAAAGTATTTCCTCTTCTAATGTTTTTGGGCCAAATACAAAAATTACATTTTTTTATGCAAATAAGGTAGAAATTTTAAAAATTTACAAAAATTTTTGCGTTTTTGATGAAAAAAATGAAAAAAACTACATTTCTGAAAATAACGCCGATCTCAACTATTATAATGTAGTTGATTCGATTGATACCATTTTACAAGAAGCTGTTGCTAATAATGCTTCTGATGTACACTTTCACCCAGAGCAATTTGTTGTTCGCGTACGACAAAGGATTGATGGGATTTTGCACACAGATTGCAGTATTCACAAAGATGTTTGGCGTAATTTTTTAGTCCGTTTTAAAATCCTTTCTAATTTGGATATTTCAGAATCGCGCCGCCCGCAATCAGGACATTTTGAAAAAGAAGTAAATGGAAAAATGTGTGATTTCCGAGTTTCTACACATCCAACGGTTTTTGGAGAAAGTATAGTTATTAGGATTCTTCAAAAAAATAGAAAGATACTTACGCTTGACCAGCTAGGATTTGAAGAAAAAGTTGTGGAGCAATTAAAAAATATAATAAAAGCTCCACATGGGTTGATCTTACTTTGTGGTCCTACAGGTTCTGGAAAGACTACGACTTTATATACTTTGTGTTCTTGCTTAAATTCAGAAACTCTAAATGTTATGACTTTGGAGGATCCTATTGAATCTTTGTTAAACGGCATAAGGCAAACAGAAATAAGAGAAAACGGCGTTTTGAGTTTTACAGAAGGAATTCGCTCTATTTTAAGGCAAGACCCTGATGTAATTTTTATTGGGGAAATTCGAGATGAGGATACGGCTCAGATTGCTTTAAGAGCTTCATTAACGGGGCATCTTGTGCTATCTACCTTGCATGTTAATGACGTTCTTCATATTCCTAATCGCCTATATGATCTCGGCTTAAAACCTTTGATGCTTTCTGGGCAGCTTTTGTTTTTAATGTCTCAACGTCTTGCAAGAAAAATTTGCGTAAATTGTAGTGGAAAAGGGTGTAAACAATGTAAAAATAGCGGGTTTAAAGGGCGCTTTGCTATTACTGAAACGCTGGAAATTAATGCTGAAATAGACAGATTAATTTTAGAGCAAGCGTCTATTCAAACACTTTTTGAAACAGCTAGAAAATATGGATTTAATACAATGTATGAAGGTGGCATGGAAAGAGTTAAGCAAGGCCTTACAACTAGGCAGGAAATTGATAGGCTAGTAAAAAATGTATATACTGGGGTCCCCAAAGAATGCGGATTTTAATTACTGCCAATCCCTTGAAACCCAAGAAGTTTGAATCCGCAATTTTTTTGGGTTTGGGTATACGGAAGCATGAGAGAAAGAGAGACTGTAAAAAATTTGCGTAAATTATAATTCTCGTTTTAAAGGAGTAGTATCCTTTTTAAGAAGCAGCATCACTTTTAATTATTAATTATTATCTTCATAACTGCGTGCGTTGCTAATACATCAGCCCGTTCATTATCTGGATTTCCGTTATGCCCTTTAACCCAAGCCCAAGAAATTCTTTTACCTTGGCATATATTATCCAGTTCAACCCATAAATCTTGATTTTTTACGGGGCTCTTATCTGCAGTTTTCCAGCCATTTTTTTTCCATTGTACAATCCATTTTTCGATACCATTTTTTAAATATTGGCTGTCAGTAGTTATAAGTATATTATTACATGATTCTAATAAAGAAAGGACTTTTATTGCAGCCAATAATTCCATTCTATTATTTGTAGTGTTATTTTCACCACCAGATATTTCAGCATCATAATTGCCTTGCTTAGCTATTCCTCCCCAGCCACCTGGTCCTGGATTTCCACTGCAAGCACCATCAATAAATACGGAAACCGTCTCTTCTTTATTTATAACTGTTAAAAATTCAGAAAATAACAAAACAACCTCATAAAAAATAAGTTAAGCGATTATGTCAGGAGGAGCACAATTAACGAGCTCATCAATTTTCTTTTTTAAAAAAATGTATTGCTGCTTTAAAAAAGATACTTTAGAACTATTAACAAAATTTTCCGAATTACTTTCTAAATCAAATATTGATTTCTCAATTTCATTTAAATCATTTTTTAAAGATTCTAGTTTTTTAAAAATAAAATGCTGAGGATTATTTTTGTTAACAGATTTTCCACAAGTTTCACAAATAGTCATCATTCTAATAGAAAAGTAATTAACAAAGGCTCTCTTCAAAATTCTATGAAAAAAAATATAGAAAGTAAAAGAAAAAAGTAAATTGTGTGTGTTATTTTTTTTGTTCTCTTCATTTTCCGTATTTTTGAATAGATTTCCTTCGAAACTAATTTCTTCTAGCAAAGTTGAAGGAGCATACGAAGCGCAGAACCGGAGTGTATAAATACATGAGGGGAATTTGGGGAAATCTGTGATTCCCCCCAAACCCCATGAGGATTCGAGCATCGAAGCGACGAACAAATTTGCAGAAGAAATTAGTTTCGAAGGAAGTCTAATTTTAGATTACAATTTTTCTTTCTAAATTAGAAAATAATTATTGCAAGTAATTTATTAGTATTGAGGAAATATCAATAATTTTTATTTTGTTTTTAAATAAGATATTATGGATATTTGTAGTAAATAAAATTTTAATATTTTCCATAATTTTATAAAATACTTCAGTTTGGCTTTCAGCTAGTACATGAGTTACGATAACGACAATTTCACTAATTCCCATTTCTTGAATCTCTTTAATTGCTGCCCATATTGTTTGCCCAGAAGAAATCATATCATCTACGATTATACACTGTTTGTAATCATCTATTTTTTCTGGCAAAGAGATAATGCATTCATTTTTTCTGCGTTTTTTTATTGCTGTAAACGTGTTCAACCCTAATTTTCTGGCAAAAAGTGCCGCTCTATGGCGCGCCCCTTCATCTGGCGCTAAAACAAAAGTTTTCTTGCTAATAAACTCCTTAAAGTCACAACCGCTGAAAATCTCGGCTAAAGAGATATTATTAACATTTCCTGCAAAAAATTCATGAAAATCGCAAGTAATCATCTTTTTTCCGATTTTTTGTAAAAAAATATCGTATAAAGCTTTTTCCCTAGAATACGGCATGTATGGCATACAAATTGTTTCAAAGCTTAGCTGCCTTCCTAAAGCCAAAGCACCAACAATCCCATCGTTTGGCATTTCGTAAGGTAATTGAAGCAATACCTTTTTCTTCCTTTCTTTTGGCAATTTCCAAAAAATCTCTCCATCAGGATGATACTCATGCTCAACGTATACACAATCAATATTGCGCGTTTCACACAACTTTATAATAGAATAAAGTAAATCTGATTTTTTCCCAGTTAAAAATATCATTTTATATTTGCTTGTACTGTAAATGAAACCTGTTCTCTAACCTTTTCGGTCACAACACTTCCCTCAATTTTTAGAATCAATGTTTGATTCTTGGGGGCAAATTCTTCAATTTTGACTTTTACCCCTTGCAGCCTTGGCTCAAATAGTCGAATTATAAGCTCACACTTTTCCTCTAACTTTCCCCAACTTGCAGTATCTTCTATAAAAATATTTTCTGTTACTGGGAAACCAAGAAGTCCAGGGATCCCGGCTAGCTTTGTTTCGTCTTCATCAGCTTTTTGTAAAAACTCATCTACTTCATGTATAGAAAAAGATGATCTTGTTTCAAATATTTCCGTTAATTCTTTTTGTATTGATTCCAAAAGTTCGTTAAAAGTAAAGAGGATTTTTGTTGCTTGTTCGGCATTGGCTGTTAGCTGGTCGAAAAATGGGGCAATTGCAACAAATTGTTTTTTCATTATAATAAGATTTTCTTTGACATAAAATTTCCTCAATAAAACAAAACTTTCTCTATACAAAAATGATAACCCCAAAATAAAAAATTGCTGAGTAACAATCAGCAATATTTTTTTTATTTTTTTTATGATGTTGCATTTTTATCATATGCTTGCTGCATTATTTTTTATGATTTATCTCTTACGTCCTGGGTCAATTTGACAGGTCTGTATATTTCTTGTAGACTTCCCTAATAAATGGAGAGATGGCCGAGAGGCTTAAGGCGACGGTTTGCTAAACCGTTATACGTTTTAGAGATGTATCGAGGGTTCGAATCCCTCTCTCTCTGCCATGCTTTTTTGGCATGTATACTGGGGGGTTGCTTGCTGTAATTTTAGTGCAGCAAAACCTTATATCCTGTCAGGGCTTTTCAATTCTTAAGTATTACATTTTTTAACCCCCCCAATGCTTTTTAGCCACTTTAAAGTAAAAATACTAGGGTATATTAACTATTTACTAATCTTTTTTCCTCATAATGAAGTATGTAGAAAAAAATCCAATAAAGTAATACACTGTCCCAGAATTGTTTTGTTTTATAGGTGTTTTATGGATTTTAAGTTGTTTTTAGGAGTGGTTTTAATTGGGAATGCTGGATTAAGTGCAGGCTATGGATTTGATAACATATTATTTGATCCTTCAAAGGATGGTAGACCTAAGAATTTTGTGGAAACTAGTGAAAGTGAAATTAATTACCAGCCAGGGAATGATAAACTAAGCCCAAGCCATATCATTTTTACTTTGTGGAATGAAAAGCATGGTCATGTTGGAAATGTGTATGTTAAATACGGTGATATCGATGCATTTATAGAGGATTGCAAAAAGAATTTTGAAACAATGTACCAATTTCTATACAATATTAATACATTTAGAGAAGAAGTTTTTGAGAGATTAAAAGAATTAGATGCGAACAAAGAAACACGAATTGTACAACAGGACAAACAAATTGAACAACATAAAGAACAAATTATACGACAGAGCGAACAAATTATACAACAGGAAAAACAAATAGAAGGTTGGACGCAGGGCTAAGTCCTAGATACTTTTTTTGATTGTTATACTTATTTTGCAAATATTCTGTTTGTGTATAAAACAAGTATTGTCTCAATCTTCAAAAGAACAATTATAAATAAAATAATTTTATAAAGCATCTAGGATTTAGCCCTGGGTTGGACGGACTCAAGCAGAGTTTGACGAGGTATCAGAATGATGAAGACTTAAACTTTGAGGAGATATCACAGGGAATACTTGGTATTCTAGGGACGGAGGAAATGTATAGTGTTCTATATGATGTAATGGAAAAAATAAAAAGCAAAAGAGAAAACGAAGAAGCTGCAAAGAGAGAGAGAGAAAGAGAAGAAGCTGCAGAGAAAGCGCTACAGGGGATGAGAAAAGCAAAAAGAAAAAAAAAAGTAGGATGAATCCCTAAAAAATAAAAGTCTTTTTTAAAAAAAAATTATAATTTAGAAAACTCTTTCCCAATCCCAGTTTCTTCCTATATGCCCAAACCCAAAAAAATTGCGGATTTAAACTTCTTGGGGTTCAAGGGATTGGCCGCAATTAAAATCCGCATTCTTTTGGGGGGCCAGTATAATATTCTCAAACTTTGCCCCACTCATTTAGCGGTAGACTTTTCAAACTAAATCTTAGCAAAATAAGAAGAGACTTCTCTAAAAACCCTGATCAATTATGAGTTTGTTTCCTTTTGTTCCCAAAGTTAATTACACCCTGGAAGCTGTAGATGATGATTTTTTTTTGCAGCCTATATCATCTCCTCCAGTATTAACAGATGAAAAGGGCCTTACAGTAACAATTACAAGCCCCCTTGGAACTGGAAAACTTTTATTTGATAGTTTAGAAGGGCAAGAAAGTATTTCTGAACCATTTGAGTTTAAATTACGGTGTTATTCTAAAGAATTAAGCGTTGATTTTAAGAAATTGCTAGGAAAAAATGTTTCTGTAAGTTTAAAAACTAACAGTGAAAATATATATATTGCTGGTGTTGTTATTCAAGTTAGATCTTTGCAAAGTTTTATTCTTGATGCCGATGAAAAAGAAAAAATTTCATACTATGGCATAACTTTGCGCCCTAAATTTTGGTGTGCTAATTTTTCTAGAAAAACTAGAATATTTTTTCAAAAAAGTACTAAAGATATTATAGAAGAAGTTCTTGGAGAAGAAGGAGTTAATTTTGATAATAAAGCGAGCTCCCTAGGAACAACAGTTCGCGAATATTGTGTTCAGTATAATGAATCTAATTTTGATTTTGTTTCTCGTTTAATGGAAAGTGAAGGTATATTTTACTTTTTTACGTATGCTTCATCTGGGGAAACAATGGTTTTAGCAGAAAAAAACAAAGATGCAGAAAGTCTTTCAGCTGAAGTATCAATGAAAATAGTAAGAGATAATACTCTTAATACTATTACTAACTTCAACTTTCAAAACCAAATTGTTTCTAAAAAATATTCTTCTGTTGATTATGACTATACAAAACCTGATACTAAGCTTAAAGCAACTGGAAAGGGCGAAGGATTACTTGGAGAAGTTTATGAATACCCCGGAGGATATGTAGAAAGCTCAGAAGCTTCTAAAATAGGGGAAAGGCGAATAAAATCAATTGCCTGGCCTAATAATTTAGCCTATGGAGAAGGGCATTTTATTTCATTTTGCTCTGGCTCTATTTTTGAATTAAAAGACCACATTAGAAGCGCTTTAAATCAAAAATACCTTTTATACTCTGTAAATCATAAGATTGCTATTGAAGGAAGTGAATTTTCATATATTAATAAATTTGTTGCACTTCCAGAATCCGTTCCTTTCACTCCTTTTCCTAAAACCTCCAAACCATATATTCCAGGAACGCAGACTGCTGTTGTTGTTGGTCCTAGTGGTAAGGAAATTAGTATTGATGAAGCAGGGCGAATTTTAGTTCAATTTCATTGGGATTTAGAAGGAAAAGATGATGGAGCAAATTCTTGCCCTGTACGGTGTATGCAAGGGTGGGCAGGCCCAGGTTTTGGATGGGCAGCAATTCCGAGAATAGGAATGGAAGTTGTTGTTTCTTTCCGTGAGGGAGATCCTGATCAACCTCTTGTTATAGGCTGTGTTTATAATGGAAAAAACAAAGTTCCCGAAGAAGTAAATCAAAAACCTGAAATATTAATTTTAAAAACAAGAACCACTCCAAAAGGAAAGGAAAAAAGCAATATCATGAGTTTTGATGATACAAAAGATGCTGAAAAGATAACTTTTAATGCAACAAAAGACTATGAACTTTCATCAATAGCCGATGATAATTCCTTTTTGCTAAAACAAGCTGGAAGCAACACCAAAACTCAAATGTTTATAACTGAAGGGCTTGTTGAAGGAGTAATAGACAAAGGGGAATATAAAATGACAATAACTGAGGGAAATTACACAATTGCCCTTAAAAAAGGTTCCTACATCATGACATTAGATGACGGATTCAATATGTTAACTATAAAGAAGGGAGATTATTCAATAAAAATTGAAGATGGAAGTTTAACTATTGAAACCAAAAAAGAAATTTCAATAAAAACTGAATCAACCTTAAGTATTGAAGCAAAAGATGATATTACCGTTAAAACAGATGCAGCTCTTTCCATAACTGCAGCAAAAGATATATCTATTAAATCCAACGCAGGAATCTCAATTAAGGCAGTAAAGGATATTGTTGTAAAGTCTGATGCAGGAATTTCTGCTGAGGCTATGAAGGATATATCATTAAAAGCTACTAGCAATGTTGCTGTAGAGGCTACGCAAAAAGTTAGTATCAAAGCAACAATGGACCTTACAATGGAAGGAATGAATGTTAAATCAAAAGCTCAGCTAGATTGGGCTAGAGAAGGCTTAAATATAAAAGACACAGCCCAATTACAGGGAGCTTACAAAGCAAATTTAACAATTGAAGTTAGTGGGAATGTTCAGGCAAATGTGAAAAGCTCAGTTATGGCTGGAATTGCTGGAAGTGCTTTAACTGCTTTAGGGTAAGTATTTTACGCAATTTTAATAGACTTCCTTCGAAACCAATTTCTTCTAGCAAAGTTGAAGGAGCACGAAGCGCAGAACCGGAATGTATTAGATATACATGAGGGGAATTGGGGGGAATCTATGATTCCCCCCAAACCCCATGAGGATTCGAGCATCGAAGCGACGAACAAATTTGCAGAAGAAATTGGTTTCGAAGGAAGTCTAATATAATAAATCTGAATGTCCATATAATCCTGGCTTTTGTTCATAAAGCCAAGAGGCTGCTTTTAAAGCTCCGCTTGCAAATAATGATCTTGAAATAACCTGGTGTGTTACAGAAATTATTTCTTTTTCTCCTAAAAAATGCACAGTATGCGATCCTGTAACTGAACCACCTCGTATAACAGAAAAACCTATTTGCTTTTCTGGCCTACTTCCAATAGCTCCATTTCTTTCTAAACAAAAAACCTCGTCTGGATTCCATTCTTTTGCCTTTGCAATTTTTTTTCCTAATTGAAGAGCCGTACCAGAAGGGGCGTCTTTTTTTTGGGCATGATGAGTTTCCGTTATTTCAATATCCATATCATCTAATGCCTTTGCAAAAAATTCCACAGCTTTAGTTACAGCTGCAATTCCAAAGCTCATGTTTTCTGCGTAAAAAATTGGTATTTTTTTTTCTGCAATTTGAAAAAGTTCGTGCGTTTCTTTAGCTAATCCTGTTACCCCGCATACCAAAGGTTTTTCGAATTTTTGAGCTATTTTAATAACATTTGGTGTAGATAAGGCTTCAGAAAAATCGATAATAACATCACACTTTTCACACTCTTTTTCCAGATCTGAAGAAAACAAAACACCGCTATTATCAGCTAATTTTCCAATGAATTGACTGTTTTTTCTAACAAAAGCTCCCAAAAGAACAAATTTATCTGATGCTTGGATTTCAGTACGCAAAGCCGTTCCCATTTTTCCATTGGCACCAACAACTCCAATTTTTAAAACTTTTTCCATTTTTTAACAGCGTATTTACGAATTATGAAAAAGTTTAGCTTTAATTGATAATATTTACAAACTTTTAGCAAGTGCTAGTCATCCGGCGCTTTTTAAAAAAGCTCTTCAAAAACCCGTTCTTTTTGCCAAGGTGCTCCGCCGTACAAGGATACAGCTTCGTTTAGCGCTCCGCCTTTATGGAAAATGCTTAGAGGAATTTGTATATAACAAATTCCTCTTTAAGCCCATTTCCATAAGGGCTCCGCTATGTTAAAACCCAAGGGTTTTTCCATTCACTTTCGCTGTATGACTTAGTACGGCTTGAACACCTTGGCAAAAATTCCTGGGTTTTTAAAGAGCTTTTTTGAAAAGCGTTGGGCTGTTAGCACTTGCTTTCCCTTTTTAAAAAATAATATCAAACTCCAAATTAACTAAAAAAGTTTATTTAGTTAAACGCCTTTCTAAATCGCTAATTTGTAAGGGTTTATTGTGTAAAAAAATAATTCACGATAATATATTAAATAATTGCTTTTTAAAAAATGCTCAATGCCTCCACCAATAAAAAGAAATATAGAACCGTGGCAAGATCCTAATATTAAGCCTTACATACAAATTGAATCTATAAGTAAAAAATATGGCTCAACTGAGGCTGTTCGTAATGTTTCTTTATCTATTTATAAAGGCGAGTTATTTTCGCTTTTGGGGGGGTCTGGATGTGGAAAAACATCATTACTTAGGTTATTAGCAGGCTTTGAAACTCCATCTTATGGGCATATTCTTATTGATGGTATTGATATTACTAAATGGCCACCTTATGAACGACCTGTTAATATTATGTTTCAATCTTACGCATTATTTCCTCATATGACGGTTTATAACAATATTGCGTTTGGCCTAAAACAAGAAGGATTAGCTAAAAATATAATTCATGAGCGCGTTATGGAAGCCCTTGAGCTAATACAAATGGTTCAATTTTCCGATAGAAAGCCCCAAGCGCTATCTGGAGGGCAGCGCCAACGTGTTGCCTTGGCAAGAAGTATCGTTAAGCAGCCAAAATTACTATTGCTCGATGAGCCGCTTGCTGCCTTAGATAAGCGCCTGCGTGAACAAACCCAATTTGAATTAGTTAATATTCAAGAACGCGTTGGTATTACATTTATATTAGTAACACACGATCAAGAAGAAGCTATGACTATGTCCTCAAGAATGGCTATTATGAAAGAGGGGCAAATCATGCAAGTTGGAGCTCCACACGATATATACGAATTCCCAAATTCTAAATTTGTTGCAGAGTTTATAGGTAGTATGAATATTTTTGATGGGGTAGTTATTGAGGAAGAAGAAGATCATGTTGTTGTTGACTCTCCGGAAGCAAATTGTCCTATTTTAGCAACTCACGTTGGAGCAACGCCTATTGGAGCCAATATTTCTGTTGCAATACGTCCAGAAAAGGTAATGATGTCAAAAACTCAACCATCAGGGAATAGAAACTGTACTAAAGGAATTGTTAGAGAAATTGCCTATTTAGGAGATATATCTATTTATTATGTTGAGCTTCCGTCTGGAAAATATATTCAATCTTCGCTTCCTAATTTGCTAAGACTATCGGAAAGAAATGTTAAATGGGATGATGAAGTTTATTTATTTTGGCGTGCAGAAAATTGTGTTTTGTTATCGGTATAATAAAAAATGTTTAAACAATTTATTAAAAAACTTAATATTAAGAGAAAATTTGATAATGCAAAAACTAAATTTAATTTAGAACAAGTATTAATATTTCTTCCATATTTATGGAGTATATTCTTTTTTGTAATTCCAACAATTTTAATAATAAAAATTAGTTTAGCTAAATCATGTACATCACTTCCTCCATTCTTACCATTGTATGAAAATATTAGTGAACATTTTTATGGAATATACTTATTTTTTGGAAATTATATTAAGTTGTTTACTGACTCTTTTTATTTTTCCTCATTATTATCTTCATTTATATTATCAGGAACTTCAACAATTATTTGCTTTGTTATAGGCTATGCTATGGCGTATTCAATACATAGAGCGCCAAAACATGTAAAGCTAGTTTTAATTTTAATGATTGTTTTGCCATTTGTTACTTCTTTTTTGGTAAGAGTTTATGCTTGGATGAGTTTACTGAATTCAAAAGGTATAATTAATGTATTTTTAATGAAAATAGGTTTAATAAATTCCCCAATACATTTTCTTGATAATAATTATGCTGTTTGTTTAGTAATTGTATATTGTTATTTACCATTTATGATTATGCCGATTTATGCAACTTTGGATAAAATTGAAACATCACTTGTAGAAGCATCGTTAGATTTAGGAGCTAATAATTGGAGATCATTTTGGAATATAACTTTTCCTTTATCTATTCCAGGAATTATGGCCGGTTGTACCTTGGTATTTGTACCAGCATTGGGGGAATTTGTTATTCCTGAGTTAATTGGAGGTTCAAGAACCCTTACTATTGGACAAACAATTTGGTCTGAATTCTTTAATAACAGAGATTGGCCTCTTGCTTGCGCAATAGCTGTTTTAATGATGTGTTCATTTATCTTTTATTCCCTATTTTCAAAAATGAAATCTGTTTTAAATAAAAGATGATGATTCACACCCAAACCCCAAAAAATTGCGAATTCAAACTTCTTGGGTTTCAAAGGATTTGCAGTAATTAAAATCCGCATTCTTTGGAAGCCTCAGTATATTTCTCTGTTAAGCAATCCAATTCATCTTTTGTGCAGAATCCTAGTATAATAGGACTGTGAGGTTCTAAGTTTTTATAATTCCAATATATTTTATTTCGAATAGACTGAACTGTTAAACGAGTTGTTCCAAGTAAGCTACAAATTTTGGAATCACTTAAATTTGGATAATACTTTATAATCCAAAGTATTGCATTTGGCTTATCTTTTCGGCGAGCAAGAGGAGTATATTTGGATTTTTTTGTTTTAGTTAAATTTTCAACCTCTCCAATAGGTTTCATAGTTAAAGTTGTGCTTGGATCCTCCTCACACCTTTTAATCTCTTCAAGTGTTAACTGCGAGGAAGCTACAGGGTCAAATCCATTCATACTAAATTCCTCATTTGCTATAGTCTCTACTTCAAGAGTATGCAAGCCGCAAAATTTAGCTATTTGCTCGAAAGTTAAGCAAGTGTTTTCCACAAGCCAGATGGCTGTAGCTTTTGGCATTAGGGGTTTCGTCATATTTATCTCCATAAATCCGTAAACATAATTTTTCATGAATTATGTATCTTTTTCTCACAGTATACGCAAATTTTCAACACTTGTATTAAAATAAAACATATGTGATACTCTGCTAATATAAAGGTGTGATTTTGTTATTATTTTTGCCGCAATGGCTCAGTGGTAGAGCACATCCTTGGTAAGGATGAGATCGAAGGTCCGATTCCTTCTTGCGGCAAGTTTTTAGGGGGAACAGAAGAATTTGGTTACTGTTAAAAAATATTTGGTTTAAATTGTTGTTTTGATAGAATCATATATTGATTTTATTATGAAATAAATTCGCATATGGATTCAACACGTCGTTATCGTGAAAATATATTAGTGGGAAAGCCGGCCAATAGGAATTCTTTGCCTAAAAGTATAATTTTAAAAAAAATAGGAAAATGGGGAATTATTGTTAGTTTTGCACTAATTGCATTTTATTTTTTATTTTTTTAAAGTAAAATTATTTTAATATAAAAGAATAAATACTATTATAATAAATTGTATAAAAATATATCATAAACAAAAAATGCTTTTTAAAAATACATAATACCTTATTGACTTTAAATAGGCGGAATTCCTAATAAAAAGGCAATAGGATATTGGTACCATTTTCGTTTTTTTTGAAGATGGTTTGGAGAAATTTAGATAATGTTATTTTCAGATTATTTTTTTCAGAGCTTCTTATCTGAAAAAACTTTTTCCCCTTAGATTTTATTTTTATCTGAAAAAAAAATTCTTAAGAATTTTTTTCTATCTGAAAACTTTTTTAAATTTTAACTTTTTCATTTTTTTCCCCCTTTAAACACTCATATATATTATTGTTTATGACTATGAAATATGACTGAACCCAAACAAAACCTAAAATAAATAAAACAAAAACCTAAAACCGAAACACAAAACGAGCAATAAATAAAATGCAGGGCGCCCTAACACACAAGGTGTATGAGCATAAATTTTCAAGCTTGAACTGCTCAACTTCTAAAGAAGCCACAAAGAATTAGCGAATGTTATGTCATGATTAATCCCCCTATAAAAATAAGAAGCTGTCTTTATGGATTATTTTAACTGGTTTTTTTACGTCAAATCCGGTGCTTGAATCCTCACGGGGTTTGGGGAAAATCATAGATTTCCCCCAATGCCCCTCACGTACGTCAAAGTACGCTCCGGTTCTGCGCTCCGTTTTTCCTTAAAAACCCTGAGTTTAAATATCCATGACAACAAGCTCTAAAATCCCTAAACCGAATAACGTTATTAGCGAGCCAAAGAAACTGTGTCCAGACAACGAATCGCAATTTCCCTCACTAATTTCATGATCCTCCTTTTAAGTAATAGATTCAATAATTAAAATAGCCCATACAGAAAAAATATTTTTTTTATAAGGTATTATTTATATTTTTAATAAAATGCAATATACTTATCAAGTAAAACTGGGGGATTCAAGAGATCATTATGTTTTTGAGATTTTTAAAATATATAAAATTTTAGATAAATACTTACGAACTACACATCTTACTCTTGACTTTTTAAAAAAAATTCCATTTTTACTTGAAATGTAAAAAAACATCATTATATATACTATATGTAATTGTTTGTTTAATTATTTTAAAGGAGATATAAAATGAAAAGATTTTATAAAACTATGCTGTTACTTGTTGTTGGAGTGAACATCTTCACCTACGAGACAGCTAATACAATGATGGCG
>JAITOG010000061.1 GCA_031290075.1 Holosporales bacterium
TAACTATACATTAAGAATAAGTGAAAATTTAAATTTAATTGTTGATGGAAAGGCTTGCAATTTGGCGGATTTCAAGGGGAAAAATGGAAAAATTAAAATTTAAAAAAGTTTTCAGATAGAAAATTCTAAGGGGAAAAAAAGTTTTTCAAATAAAAATAAAATCTAAGGAAAAAGGTTTTTCAGACAAGAAGCTCTTAAAAAAAATAATCTGAAAATCGCATTATCTAAATTTATTAAAATATCCCAACCATCTTCAAAAAAACGAAAATGGTGCCAGTATTCTATTGCCTTTTTATTTAGGTATATTTTTTTCTATGCAATAAAAAAATCACCCCACATCTTTCATTAACATATTTTCATGATAAATGTGTTTACTTAAAGAGCCTTTGCAAACTTCACCATTTGGTGAAGGAATAAACATATTTCCATATTCATCTATTCCTGCACAAATATAATATGGAGGAAACGTTGGCTTAAATTTAAAGTTTTTCGATTGATTTGCTGCAAAATTTGGAATGAAGGTTTGTATTGCAGTTCTACACTCACCAGCTTTTGTATCCCTTGTTTCAATATTTACCCTTTTATTTGCATTTGCATCATGCCCAACGCACTCAGTATGACAGCATTGTTTCTTAACATTAACTAAACGTCTGAATCCATAATCACCATACTTAGGATCATTTGCATCGTACTCATAGTTATATGGAAAATGCGTGCTAGAAGATAATTCTATAAAAAATTTACACTTTCCATTTTTTAAGTTATTAACAATACCTTTCATTATGCTGCTACGTCCATTACTTACTAAAAATTTTTCTACGTAAGAATATTTTTGCAAATTATTCATTACATATGAAATAACTCCTACTAGCGTTGTACAAGAGGCGCAGGGAAACATTGTTGAATGTACGTGTAATACTATACATTTTACTTGGTTAGTTTTAATATTTTCTGTACGTAATATTTCTGAAAGTATTTCAGGAAGTATTATTTTTTTATCTTTAACATACTCACCAAATAATTGTGACATAATTCCTGTTTCTGAACATTGAAATGTTACTTCTGGAACAAATCCTCCTACCCCGCGCGACTCTTTGGAACAAGTATCGTTCTTCAAAAGGCTAGTTAGATCAAGCTCGGTTCCCTGCTCTATAAAGAATTTGGCTAGACTTGCTTTTGATAAAAAGCGAAAAAATGCTGCAGCTTTTCGCTCTAAAAAAGTATTTTTTGTACATTTTTGTAATTTTTGAGCTTCTTTTTCCAATGTTTTATCATCAAAATACAAGTCATATTGCGTTCTTTTCTCTAATTCTTGCATCCATCCAGCAGGAAAACAAACAAGGGGATTACTCGTATTTTGGCCTTGCTTTGCCAATATTTTTGTGCAAGCTTTCATTTCGCCATTATCTTCATAAACCACGGTAATAGCGGCAACTGCTGCATTATAACGAGCAACAACATCTTTCCCATTCCTTTGTTCATTATCTTTTCGCCTGATGTGAATAAATGATTGATCGGCATGAAAGCGCAAATATCTGTGAAGACCATTTGCTGAATTTATATTTTCCCTAGGGAAATTGGTAATTTTCCAAGAAGTTATCGCTTTACCGTTTACAGTGAAATTAAGACTCTTCTTCCATCTAAAGCCAAAGTCTCCCAATTTATATTTTCCGTCCTTTTTATCTAATTTTAAATGCGAACCATCGGAAATACTGATCTTTGCTAATGCAAAATCGTTGTTTAAAAAAAGTACACCAACGAAATAATATATAGAGAATAAAACCTTTTGACTCATTTTCATTATTAAACTCATTGGTCAAATATATTGCTGTTAGTGCATGCTATCAAATATTGTACTTCGTTTTGAAACTATTTTTTTTCTAGCAAAATCGAAAAACCTATTGTTAAAAAACTTTTATTTCATATATTATTAAGTATCGCCGTAATCCAAAAAAAGTTTCCAAAAATTGGACAGAATGTACTATCAGACATAGCAACACCCAAAAATAAATACTCCCCATCTTTTTCTTGTATTATTGGGGCTCCACTATCACTTGGTCCAATTATTTCATCATTTAATAATTCTTGTTTTCCTTCTCTTCCTCTAGTTTTCATTGTTGTTTTTTTTATCCCCCAACCAGATAGTTCTTCCGCTTTTTCAAATAGCATTTTTTGCGTATCATTTTTTGGATCTATCAAAGTACTTGGTCTTCCATAACCAATTGCAAATACCTCACCATCAGATATTTGCAAATTTTTTATCCTTACACCTTCAATTGGTTGTCCAGATTCATCTTTTACACTATCTTTAAGTATAAAAATTGCTATATCAGTAAAAACACCATGATTATTATTATCTTTAAAACAATAACATCTCTCTACAGGAATACTTGTACCTTCTAAAACACCTCTTTTTCTATATGAATATTTTGGTGTGGTATCTGAAGCAAAATCTGGAGTAAAAAACAAACCTTCTTCTAGTGAAATAATATTATTGGATAGAAAATATTGGGAACGTATGGTATTGACTAAATATATAATACTATTATCACCTGTTGCAATTTCTGTTTTTCCACAATGGAATGAATCAAATAGAAGCTCACTTTCCAATGCATTTGGATGCATATGAAAAGCAGAAATAACAACTCTTCCTTTAAGTTTCTCTGGCATTTCTTCATAACTTATAACAGTTCCTGTTCCAGCCATACCATTTTCACATCTTATATCATTTGGTTCTTTAAGACTCCTTATTTCCATTCTTCCAACAAATTTTCCAATCTGGTCATAAAGTTCTCCTGAAGCAGCTTCTTCTACCATTTCAAAAAATTTAGATACATTACCATATTTTTTTTTAACACCTTCTATAAGTGCTTTTGCTAGTTTAGTTGTATATTCAACTTCAGAAGATGTTCTTTCACACATGCTAAATAATTCATTTAACATTGTATAATATATTAACCTTTCACGATATCCTTCAGTAGAGGCCAAAGATACTTCCCTCATGCTAGATAATAATTCACCTAACATTGCATAATATTCATTTAACCTTGCCTGATATTCTTCTGATAACACTTTACCATATTCATTAAATATTCCTGAACCAATTTTATCTAACTCACCTTCCGAAGTAGAGGCAAAAACTGCATTTGTACTAACCATTGACAATAAAGCAAATAATATTTTTTTGTTAAACATCATCTTGTACTCTTAAAATAAATAGCCATAATTAATATTATTATATAAAAATTAAATAATTACTAATTATTTAAAGAATAAATATTTTTTTGTTAAAAATTTATTCTTATGAAAAGGGAGCTTTAGCTTTAAAATTTTTGAAGAAAACAAAAAGTGATCCTCTACAAAAATTCTTAAAAGCTGTCTTCATGGATATTTTAACTGGTGTTTTATACCCTTACACCCCTGCATAAAAATATCTCTTATAAATCCCTGTTTACAAGTATCAATTTTTTTTAATAGTAGAAAACAAGCCTTTTATTTTTTTGATAAAATATATTTTATTAACTTATTTTATTAAAAATATTTTAAAATATCATAAAAAAATAGTTAGTTTACAGTAA
>JAITOG010000082.1 GCA_031290075.1 Holosporales bacterium
TGGTTCTTCAATTATTATTTTCAAATTGTATTCAGGACAATTTTTTAAGATAGTTTCGTCTATTATTTCTAATTCACCTAGCATAATCCTGGAATAATTTCTGCATTTTGATTCTTTATTAATTATATCTTTAATATTTGAAGGGGACTTAAAGGGATATATGAACCCTGTTATAGATAGGAAAGGTTCGTATTTTGCGTTACATAAAAAAAATTCTAAGAAAAATAAAGATTCTAAGAAAAAAATACAAAAAGATGTAAAAAAAATCGAAAAAATAGATACAACAAAAATAAATGGTATTTTTAGGCAATTTGAAACAGTTCGGTTAGAACGCCAAAAATTAGAACACAACAAAAAAATTTGGATTAACGAATTTGTGAAAAAAGAAGCAGCTTTTCTTATTAACCTTTCAAAAAACAATGATTCCTCTCATCAGCAAGCCCTATTACTTGCGCTGTCTTCAAAGTCATTAAATGATTTTGTTCATAGTACTATTGTATTAAATTATTTACAGCAATATTTTGCATATAATAATCAAGTATTTCTTAATTTTATTAAAAATATTCGTGAAACTAATAATAAAATTCAATATTGTACACACTTAGAAAGTAAGTTGATAGAAGATTGGAATAAAGAAAAATTTAAAATTGATGCTTTACAATCAAAATAATGTGCTTATAATTACCAGAGATTATAAATTATTTTAAATTATATTCTTTTAAAGTAAAATATTTTTATTAGACTTCCTTCGAAATCAATTTTTTCTAGCAAAGTTGAAGGAGCATACGAAGCGCAGAACCGGAGTGTATTAGATATACATGAGGGGAATTGGGGGGAATCTGTGATTCCCCCCAAACCCCATGAGGATTCGAGCATCGAAGCGACGAACAAATTTGCAGAAGAAATTGAGTTACGAAGAAGTCTATTGTTTCTTTTTAAAAATATTGCTATCATCCATAAAAAGGTAAGAAATTATTAGTTTAATTTTTTGTGGGCAAATATAAGCCGAAGGTAGAGTTAAAATTTGAAAGCGATAGATGGCTTGAAGAAATGATGCGCGCAGATTGGAAGCAATTTCTATTAAAGTGTGTATTGGTAACTTTTGAAAAAGTTTCTTGGGAATGCCGTTCTATAGTGAGTTTTGTCTTTACAGACGATGCTTCCATTATGCGTTTAAATGAAAAATATAGGGATCAAGAGAAACCAACGAATGTTTTATCATTTCCTCAACTTGAGTTTAAAACTCCCGGAAATTCCCCAGAAACAACGGAAACTATTCATATAGGAGATGTTGTTTTGGCTTTTGAAACAATATTAAAAGAATCAATATTGTATAAATTACCATTTTTAACCCATTTATCTCATTTGGTTGTTCATGGTATATTACATTTATTCGGGTTTGACCATATTAAATCAGCTGAAGCAGAATTAATGGAAGGACTTGAAATATCAATTTTAAAGGATTTAAATATCAGTAATCCATATGCATAATATTATTTTTATTATACTTTTTTGTTTAATCATTTATGAATAAATCTTTAGAACTTAATAGGAAAAAAACGGTCCGTCAACTTATCTCTGTTTTCTTTAGAAAATTGTGGACTATGACGTTGTATAAAAAACCTAATGCTTCTGTTCGTAATGCAATTGAAGAATTGATAGAAGAAGAGGAAGAAAGTAAAAGTCAGTCTATTGATAATGATGAAAAGCTTATTTTAGGAAATGTTTTGAACCTAAAAGACTTAACGGCTGAAGATGTAATGATTCCGTATGCTAATATTATTGCTGTTCCTCTTGAAGCAACTAAAGAAGAAATTACTACTATGTTTGCTAAATTTGGTGTTTCCCAAGTTCCTGTATATTTAGGAACTATTGATAATATAGTTGGTTTATTATCATTTAAGGATGTGCTTGCTTGGATGCAAGGGAAAACTAAGGCTCCATTAAAATCCATATTAAGGGAGGTATTGTACATTGCTCCAACAATGAAAATTCTTGATTTATTGCTTCAAATGCGTGAAGGAGGAAGCCGTTTAGCTATAGTTGTTGATGAATACGGGGGAGTTGCTGGAATTGTAACTTTTGCTTCGCTTATAGAGAATATTATCGGAGATATTCAATATGAGGAATATAACACAGCTAATGAGCAAATAGAAGTACAGCAAAATGGAGCTATTGTACTTAATGCAGGAACTCCTATTGAGGAACTTGCCAATTCTCTGGAAAAGGTTTATGGAAAGCGCTTTGATTGGTTAAACGAGCTTGATGGAGAGGCGGTTGATACTGTTGGAGGAATTGTTACGTTGTTAGCTGGGCGTGTTCCAATAAAAGGTGAATTAATTCTACATCCTTTGGGTTGTGAGTTTGAGGTTTTAGACGCTGATCCAAGGCGCGTTAAGAAAATTGCTATACGGAATATTGAGGCTTTACAGCAAATTGCAGAATTTGAAGAAAAGGCGAAGGTACTTTCTTTTGAAAAAGAATATAACAAATCCAGCTTTTAAAAATTAGGGCGCCCCCAACGCTTTTTAAAAAGCTCTTTTAAAACCCGGAATTTTTGCCAAGGTGCTCCGCCGTACAAGGATACAGCTTCGTTTAGCGCTTCGCCTTTATGGAAAATACTTAGAGAAATTTGTATATAACAAATTTCTCTTTAAGCCCATTTCCATAAGGGCTCCGCTATGTTAAAACCCAGGGGTTTTTCCATTCACTTTCGCTGTATGACTTAGTACGGCTTGAGCACCTTGGCAAAAATTCCTGGGTTTTTAAAGAGCTTTTTAAAAAGCGTTGGAAGCGGGACTAAGTCTTATACCTATTCGCAGTAGAATCCTCGGATTCATAGCCTTCTAATTCAGCAGAATCACTAAAGAATTCATACTGCGTTTTACACTCATTGGGTATAGATACTTTTTTTGATTGTTATACCCAAACCCCAAAAAATTGAGGATTCAAACTTTTTAGGTTTCAAGGATTGGCAGCAATTAAATCCGCATTCTTTGGGGGCCCCAGTTATACTTCTTCCTCTTCAAAAACAGTATCTTCTACAAAATCAGTTATCTCTAATACTTTATTAGGTATACCAAAATAAGCGTCTACAAGGCATTCAGGACTTAGAAATGGCGTTGGAGGTAAGTCTACCCCAATCTTAGCAGCGATTCTTCCAACCATCTCCCTTATATCATTTAGATCAAGCGGTGCGTCACTACCTTACACCCCTGCATAAAAATATCTCTTATAAACCCCTGTTTACAAGGATCATTTTTTTTAACAGTAGAAAACAAGCCTTTTTTTTTTGATAAAATATATTTTATTAACTTATTTTATTAAAAATATTTTAAAATATCATAAAAAAA
>JAITOG010000084.1 GCA_031290075.1 Holosporales bacterium
AATCTATTACTTAAAAGGAGAATCATGAAATTGGAGTTAATCCTTTTAAATCCCCTTAACTAAACTACCCGGGCTTTTAAAAAAGCTTTTCAAAAATAATAGACTTCCTTCGTAACTCAATTTCTTCTGCAAATTTGTTCGTCGCTTCGATGCTCGAATCCTCACGGGGTTTGGTGGAAATCACAAATTCCCCCCAATGCCCCTCACGTACGTCAAAGTACATTCCGGTTGTTCTGCGCTCCGTTTTTCCTTTAAAACCCCCAGTTAAAATATCATAAAAACAGATTATTACTTTTAAACAAAAGCCTTCAGGAAAATTCCTGAAGGCTTGCCAATAAACTATACAAAACTATGCCACAATTCTTTTATTATCAACAAATGCCTTGTAAATAATTGGAACCCAATCTGCAAAAATATCTTTTATTGTATTTGCAAATAGCCTTGTTTCATACTGTGCTGCGGGATTCGTTCTTAAATTCAGGAAGTGAACCAAATTATGTATATCAACTTTCCCTGAGAATTTGACATATTTAACAACAGGATAGACCAAAGAACAAGCTTCTTCTGGAAGCCCTAAACTTTTTAATTTAAGGTACTTTTCCTGAGTTTCAGCTGAGATTTTCTTGATATTTGCATCCATATTAGCCTGAGCATCTTTGCTTAGCTCAGCCCCTTTTTCTGCCCTAACCTTTGGAGCAAATGTTTCATCAATAAATTGCCAATTGTATATACCCATAGTTCTGTGGCGAATCAAATGCCTGAACACAAAATATGGAACTTGCGATTCAAAGAGTAATGTTGGTAATTCAAATGGTGAACCATGCCCAAGGCTAATTAGTAATTGAATCAAGCTTTCAATTGTATCCATTGAAGATGGGTTTTCCTCAACTCCAAATGACATTCCAACAGCATGATAAGGGGTTTTTACAGTTCCTAAGTAATCTGTTACTTTAATCCAACATTTTTCCCCATCTAATGGCTGATTATTCTCATGGCAAATGATTTTCTTTTTACCAAATGATTCCTCAATTTTCTCAGCATTATGACGGCACGTTGTATTGTTTTCATTTTTATTATTTCCTACAAAATTTTCTATCTTTTTTTCTGATTCATTTAAATTTCCATCTTTAAACAATTTATAAATACATGGATATCCAAGTTGAAAAATAATCTTCATTTGCTCAATAGCTGAGGCCATTAAGGCATCATCTTCAAAAATTTGTATGAAGTTTATAAAATTCAATAATGAAAGCTTGGTGAAAAATTCTGTGTGTTGGCTAGTTGGCAATACACCACGACTAAGCTCTTTTACGACTCCAGAATTTACTAATTCATTGTATCCTTTGTATTCTTGTTCATAAAGTTCATTTATAGTAGATTCAAGAGTATTAATAATATTTTCATCAGTATTTGAAAGTATTTCTTCTAAATCTGTTTTAGAAATTACTCCTTCAGGAAGTTTGGCATATCTAGCTGAAAATTCATTAACACTAGCGTAACTGTTCATCATAAATTGTACTGTACATGCAATTGGCATACTTTTGCAGTGCAACTGTATAACTAAACGGTCAAGATCCGAAGATCTAGCTAAAGTGTGATCTAAATTTTTTTTAAACCATACCTTCTCATTTTTTGCTGGAATAATATCGTCTTCGCTTCCAGCATAATCAACAACTTGAATTGCAAGCTCTCCATTTTTTGAAAAATTTAAAGTTCCATCGTCTGAAAAACTCCGTGGAGTACCTTTTTTAAGCAAAAACTCCATTCCTAATGAACATGAGCGCTTTGTTGCTTTACTCTTTAAATTGCTAAAAGCTGTGTCTTCAACTGATAGAATATCTAATAACTTACTCATAAATTCTCCTTTATGATTGAATATACCAAACTGGACTCTTAAGATCTCAAAATAGGAGTTGTTTGTCAACCCCTCTTTTGAAGTTGTCCAGGGCCCCAGAGCTAAGTCCTAGATGTTTTATAAAATTATTTTATTTATAATTGTTCTTTTGAAGATTGATACAATACTTGTTTTATACACAAACAGAATATTTGCAAAATAAGTATAACAATCAAAAAAAGTATCTAGGACTTAGCCCTGCATTATTGCTTGCTATAATTAATTAGGCCAACAACCTCTGTACTCTTCAGAAGGTGCATAATAAAGCGGTGTCTTTCCTTCTCTATCTAACTGCTCCAGCATCAAGTAATAGTCTAACAATCTCTAGATGCCCTCCATTAGTTGCTAACTGAAGTGGGACCTCTCCACCAGTATTTTCAGCATTTACATCTGCTTTATGTTCAATTAATAGTCTAGCAACTTCTGCATGTCCTCTAAGAGCTGCAAACTGAAGTGGGGTCACCCTATTAGGATTTCTAGCATCTACATCTGCTCCATGTTCAAATAATAGTCTAGCAACTTCTGTACGCCCTTCAGCAGCTGCTGCATGAAGTGGGGTCAATCCATTAGGATTTCTAGCATCTACATTTGCTCCATGTTCAAATAATAGTCCAGCAACTGCTGTATGTCCTCCAAAAGCTGCTGAATAAAGTGGGAGCAATCCATTAGGATTTTCAGGATTTACATTTGCTCCAGCCCCAATTAATATTCTAACAACTGCTATATGCCCTCCAGCAGCTGCTACCTGAAGTGGGGCCTCTCCACAAGTATCTTCAGCATTTACATTTGCTCCAGCCTCAATTAATACTCTAACAACTTCTGCATGTCCTCTAAGAGCTGCTACCTGAAGTGGGGTCACCCTATTAGGATTTCTAGCATCTACATTTGTGATCCAAAGTAATACTCTAGTAATTTTTGCATGACCATTTCTGGCTGCCCAGTGAAGTAGTTCCTCTCTATCCTCGTAAATTGCCAATCCACTGCTCAAAAGAAAATCAGTAACTAATGTGTATCCTATTTCTACTTTATGCTTACAAATTTCATCCCATATAGCAGCACTTGTATCGCGTATACCAGTTAATGTCGAACGTGCTAGTTCCATTGTATTAGCTGATTCGTAGGTGAAGGTGCTTACTCCAACAACAAATAGCACAGTTTTATAAAATCCTTTCATTTCCTTTACTTCCTTTAAAATAATCTAACAAAGATAATAATAATAATAATAATAATAATAATGTTCCTTCTACATTTCAAGTTTTATTTTTTTAAAAAAAACACATTGTAGCTAGGCATGTTGTTGGGGTTTTTAGAAGTTTTAAAAAAAAAATGATTTTAGGGAAAAGTTTTTATTTTGTAAAAATACACTATAAACTTCAGTTGTGATACAATGAAAAGTATGAATTTGTCTTTAAAGATATTTTAACTGAGGGGTTAAAAGGAAAAACGGAGAGCATAAGCGCAGCATTTTAGCGTACGTGAGCATTATAGCACCGGATTTGACGTAAAAAAAACTCAGTAAAAATATCCTTAAGGACAGACCTTAAAAACAGGTTCTTAGAAATTAAAAGGATTGCAGCGCAGTAATGTTGACCAACGAAAAAGGCGAATTAGTAAATAATGGATTTTTTGAAGAACCAATAGAATCTCAATTTTTGGAAAGAGCATCCGAAGAGCAGAACAGTAGTAGTGTTGTACTAAACGTACATGAAGATTCGATCCCCAAAGAGACGTACAAATTCACAGAAGAAATTGAGTCTCAAAGCTTACATACAAAGTCTACTGATTGTTCGGTAAAAAATCTTCTTTATACAGCAATTCCTGTTGTAATTTCCCTTCTTTCAAGCAATATAATGCATATGATAAACAGGACGTTTCTTGCACATTATTCGCTGACGGCCTTAAATAGCGTTTCTTTAGCGCAACAACTTTCAAATGTTGTTTTATGGCCTCTCATTTGTTTTTCTATGGTTTCTGAGGTTTTTGTTGGCCAATTTAATGGTGCAAAAAACTTCCGCAATACTTCCCTTCCAATTTTTCAAATAATAATTTTTTTAATTATTTGTTGGGCAATTGTTTGCCCATTTGCTCTATATTATTGCCATTTATTTATATCTTCCACACTTTATAAATATGCTGCTCCTTATTTTGCTATTTGCATATTTATGATTCCTATTCAAATTATTTATGGCGCAATCTCCTCATTTTTTATAGGAACAAGGCAGCCGAAAATAATATTGTATAGTGCAATTTTTGGTGATGTTGCCAATTCTGTGTTGGCATATTTTTTTATTTTTGGAATTCCAGGGGTTATTCCATCTTTGGGTTCCACTGGAGCAGGAATTGCAACTTTAATTTCCCTTATAATTTCCTGCAGTATTATTCTTTATTTTTTCCTAAAACATGAGAATTCCGCTATTTATGAAACACGAAATATTCGTTTTGATTCTAATATTTTAAAAAAGAATATAGCATTAGGTACTCCATCAGCAATTAGTTACACCATTGAAATGGGGGTTTGGGCTATTATTGCTAGTGCTTTGGCTTATACTTGTATAGAAGAAGCTACAATGCACAATGTTTGTTTAACTATTTTATATTTCAGTTTATTTTTAGTGGATGGTTTTCAGAAAGGAGTTATGGCGCTGGCTTCAAATTGTATAGGCGCAGAAAAAGAATCTATGATTAATCAATTATTAATTTCCAATTTAAAAGTTTTAATTTGTATTAGCGCATTGATAGCTATTCCACTTTTAGTATTTCCAAGCTCTATACTTAAATTTATATTTGGGATTACTCAATTTTCGATGATAGCAAAAATAAAAGAAGTTTTTTTTGCTCTTTGGATAAATATTACCTTTATTTTAATGTCTAGTATGTGTTTAGGAGGAATTTTAAATGCAGGAGGAGACAATAGATTTATTACCTATATTAGGATGTCTGCAACAATTTTTTGTGTAGCTATTCCTGCTTTCGTTTTCTTTCGTTTTGGAACCTATACTGCACTTATGAGCTATGTTCTTGGGACAATGCAACAAATCATAATTTCAATTTTATTCTTTTTAAGGTACAAAAGCGGGAAGTGGAATCGTAATTTGGTTAAATAATCCTCTATACCCAAACCCCAAAAAATTGCGGATTCAAACTTCTTGGGTTTCAAGGGATTGGCAGCAATTAAAATCCGAATTCTTTGGGGGTCCCAGTATATAAAGGATCTTCGATTCAAATGTGTTAAATTTTGCAGAAATTTTATACATTAGACCTTTCGAAATCAATTTTTTCTAGCGAAGTTAAAAGAGCCACAAAGCGGGCCCCCATTGAAATTCTGAGATTTTAATGGGATCCCGAGTGCAAGAGTGCAGCGTACTAAATGTACAGGGCATTTGGGGGAATAATTCCTCCCAAACCCCATGAAGATTCGAGTACCGAAGCAGGCTCTTATTCAAAACAATGTTTTGAATGGTACCGAAGCAACGTACAAATTCGCAGAAAAAATTGAGTTACGAAATAAGTTTAATATTTTCAATATTTTGTTTACAAAATGTTTCTTTATCGCTGGTTATTAGTGCTGCAACATCATATGGATAGCCTTTATTTTCAAATTTCCAGCCATTTATAAATTCAATGTTATATCCTTTAGATTTTGCTATCCCCCTAACTATCCATAATGTTATTGCTGCTTGCCCTCTGAAGTATGTGGATGATATTGAAAAATCATATATAAATTCTAAAATGTGGCTGATTAGATCTCCTTTTGTATCACTTTCACAAGCTTTTTTAAAAGAATCAAATATGCTTTCAATACTGCTTTCAGAATCATTAAATGCATGAATAGTGCAAATGAAATTAATATTTGAAAATATTGCAACTCCTCCCATATATAAACCTTCTTCTTCACGTACAAGAAGATACGTCAAGTTCTCTTCGGGGTCTATACTTCCCGAAAAAGCGTTAATAATAGAATCTTTCGTTTTTTTTAATAAATCATCTGAGCCATTTTTGAAACTAGAAGTGGTCTTTTCACCTTTACGTAATGATTCACCTATTTTAAAGAGATTAGTACATATTTCTTGGCGTTTTTCGCTATCTACGGGAATGGAGTCATACAGCCAAATGTGTTTTTCTCCCATAAAGCTTCCAAATCTAGAGTCAGCTTCTCCACTTGCATTTCTATGAATTATTTTTCTTGCATCTCCTAAAAAAGCTAAAAGGTTTGAAAAAAAAGTTTGATCTACCTTTCCTTTGCGTAATTTAACTATAACTATGTTTTTTACAATCTCTGACATCGAATCTGAAACATAATCAAAAGTTATACGAGCAATAGTTTGATTGAGCTGATCAGCAGCAGCATAACATGAACAATTCTGACTTACTTTGAGAGGCTTGTTATTGAATTCCGGTTTCCTAAAAAAAATATCAATAGGAGATTGCAGTCTATTTTCTTCTATACGAAACGTTTCTCCTAGCGTTTCTCCTAGCGTTTCTTTTAGCGTTTCTTTTTCTGGGAAATATTCTTCTAAAGATCCTATTTGGCAGAAAAAATAATAGAAAGCAACTTCAATTTCAGAAAGATTTTTTTGGAATAATTCTTTTACTCGATCATATCTCATTTTATCAAATGAAATACGGATACTGAAAAGGGAACTATAGCTATCTTCCAAACAAATAAAAGGCATATAAGTTTCAATTTTATTTTTTATAATATTATAAAGTTTTGTAAGATCTATATCACATGTAAGATATACGTTTGAAGAAGAAGTTAATTCTTTAAAAAATTCTTCTTTCGCCTCATTTATGCATTTTTGTAATGCGCCTTTATTTCTTTTTAAAAGGAACCGGATACAATTTTGTTTTTCTGTTGAAACATTTGAAACATTGGTAAAATAAAGATTTAACAAAAATATTTTTCTCCTTATACCCTCAAGTGTCAGTGAAACGCAGTCTGAATTCTTTAGTGATCCTGCTGGATTATAAGGCGATGGATCAAAGACTTCTACTGCGAATGTGGGGGATAAATGTTTTTGATCTAAAGTGATTTTTCCTACTTCATATTGATCAGTTCCACTACTAGCTATTTCAAAAGAAAACAGCGCGATACTCAAAAATAATTTTTTTAACATTTTTTTTACTAAAAACAAATAATTATAGAGTGTATTATATCAAGAAGGAAAAGGTTAATAAAGAGTTAAAAATATAAAAAAAAATGAGAGTTTTTCATTCCTGCACAAAAGTACATTTCCATCTATGTATTATACGAAAATCCATATTTAATCTGACAGATAGTGTTTGTACCCCTCCTACAGATTATAAGGTTGTGGAAAATCATCTGAATTATTAATCATGAATTTTGGTATTATATATACTTTATATTCTTTTAAAAAAATAAATAAAACAAAAATATTTATAAACGCAGTGTACAACTTCATTTATAAATATTCTGTAAAAATTTACTTACGTTCCTTTAAATCTGGCATACGTATTCCCCAGATCAAATAAAGAAAAGAGTCATAAACTTTTTTGAAAAAACCAGCACTTCTAATTGATATTGAAGCTACAAGAGGTATAACTATTGGGGTTTTAAATGAATCAGATGTTATTTGAATTTCTCCGATTCTGTCTCCCTTATTCACAGGAGCGGATATAGGTGTATCATAGTGTAACTCTATTTTCACATTATTTCCAGCCAACCTAGGTAAAGTAATTATCAAATCGTTTTCTACTGTAATTGGTAAATAGCTTTCATTCCCATACCATACTGGGATCTGGGCAATAACTTCATTAGCTTTATATAAAGACTGATTTCTAAACATTTTCATGCCCCATAAAAGTAAGGCTTTTGCATCTTTTTCTCTATCTTTTTCAGATAAATACCCGTTTACAACTAAAATTAATCTACGTCCATTTTGGTTAATTGAAGCAACAATACCGCACCCTCCGCTTTCTGTTTTACCAGTCTTTACACCATCACAACCTATTTCTTGATTTAATAAAGTATTTCTATTAAACTGTTTTACTCCGTTAAATGTAAATTCTTTAACACTGTATGATTTATATTCCTTAGGAAAAGTATTTATTGTATACCTGGTAATTGCCAAAATATCGCGCGCTGTAGTTTTATGCTTTTCATCAGGAAGGCCACTAGCATTGATAAAATGCGTGTTTGTTGCTCCTATACTAATAACAAAAGAAGTAAGCTCAGATGCAAAAACCTTCTCATCACCACATGCCCCTTCAGCGATTGTTACAGCTGCATCATTTCCAGACAAAACAATAAGCCCTAATAATAAATCTTTTAAGGAAACCTTTTGCCCTTGTTTCAAAAACATTGAAGACCCTTCTTTCCTGAAAGCATTTGCAGAGACAACAAAAATTGTATCTAAGGATAGTTGTTTCTCTTGTATCTTGTTAAAAATGAAACTTGCAGTTGCTATTTTTGTTATAGAAGATGGAGTCATTAGCTCATCTGCATTTTTTTCAAATAAAATAGCCCCACTATTAAAATCTTGAAGAATTGCTTGTTTTGCCAAAGTTGAAGGTAAATTTGCAAAAGCATAATTAGATGAAATAATTTCCTTATATTGAGATTCTGTTTCTTCCTCGATTTTTTTAATATTTGATTCGTCTGACTTTTTATTCTGTTTAATTTTATTTTGATTTTTGATTTTTTTATTATCAACTTCAGCTGCAAAAATTCCTTGCCGCTCAAAAAAGCAAAATTCGCCTAAAAATATTATAAAAAAGCAAAAAATTTTGGAAAAACGCGTTAAAAAAACACTAATCATGAAGAATCCTTTTTATAAATTATATTAACTTCTACTATAGAATTATTACAACGATCTTATACATTTATCTATATAAAAAACCACCTGACGCTTTTAAAAAAAACACCCGACGCTTTTAAAAAAGCTTTGGGTGGTTAAAGTATAACTGGGGCCCCCAAAGAATTCGGATTTTAATTGCTGCCAATCCTTGAAACTCAAGAAGTTTGAATCCGCAATTTTTTGGGGTTTGGGTATAAAAATAATTATTTTTTGGTCTTTCAATTTCAAAAAAAAGTATAATTGAAAAAAAACTTTTATAAAAAGAACATGTATTCTCAAAATTTTACGCACTTATACTTTAAAATTCGTTATAATGTTCTTTGGGGGAAGATTTTTTTATTTTACATTACTTAATTTATGTTTAAAATTTTTTCTACATTTTTTAAAAAAGAAATTTCTGTGTCTCCAGAATTTTTCCCAAAAACATACACTGTATTAAAAGAGGGGTATTCTTTATCAACATTTATAAAAGATTTGCAAGCTGCTCTTTTAGTTTCTGTTATTTCTTTTCCATTAGCCATGGCTTTAGCTATAGCCTCAGGCTGCACTCCTGATAGAGGATTATATACATCCGTTATTGCTGGTTTTTTTATTTCTCTCTTTGGAGGTTCTCGCCACCAAATTGCCGGGCCAACAGCAGCTTTTGTTGTTGTAATATATAATGTGACTGATAAATTTGGATATGAAGGGCTTGTTATTGCAACACTTATGGCTGGCTTAATGCTGATTGGAGCTGGATGTTGTAAATTTGGAACAATTATAAAATACCTTCCTTTTTCTATTACAACCGGGTTTACTACTGGAATTGGTGTTATGCTATTCGTTTCGCAATTTAAAGATTTATTTGGTTTACAAATAAGTAAAGTGCCTGGCGAATTTTTAGAGAAATTAAATTGTTTTTTTTACAATTTAGATACCTTAAGTTGGCAAGCTATTATTCTTAGTGTATTGGTGCTTACGATTATTTTATTTTTAAGAGTGAAAAAACCAAAATATCCAGCCTTTTTAATTGCCCTTATTATAGGAACCTTTATTTCTCTTGTATTAAGTCTTGATGTAAAAACTATAGCATCAGAATTTGGCGATATTCCAAGAACTATTCCTATGCCCCATTTCCCTAATTTATCTCTAGAATTAATTATGAAACTTTTCCCTTCAGCATTCACAATTGCATTTTTGGCAGGAATAGAATCATTACTTGCTTGCGTTGTTGCTGATAGTATTGCTGGTACTAGGCATCGCCCAAATTGCGAATTAATTGCTCAAGGAGTTGGCAATTTCTTTTCAGTATTATTTGGGGGAATTCCTGCAACTGGGGCAATTGCGCGTACAGCAACAAATGTTCGTTCTGGAGCTTGCACTCCTATTGCTGGAATACTACACGCTATACTTATATTTTTTGTAATGTTATTTTTTGCACCCTATATTAAGTGGATACCTCTATCTTGTTTAGCTTCTATTTTAATTGTTATTTCTGTACATATGATTGACAAAGAAAGAGTTAAATATATTATGTCAGCAACATTTGGCGATATAACGGTTTTTGCTGTTACTTTTCTTTTAACTGTCTTTTTGGATATAACTATAGCTATAGAAGTTGGAACTATTTTAGCGATACTGTTTTTTACCGCAAGAATGATAGAGTCTACGGAATTGCAAATATCCAAAACTGAATCTATCTATGGAGATATTCAGCCGTATGAACACGGCCTTCAAATACTTCCAAACGAAATTGAAATGTTACATATTGCAGGTCCCTTTTTCTTTGGAATTGCTTCAAAAATAAACGATATTCTTCATCGTATTTCAGAAACTCCAAAAGTTATTATTTTAGATATGAAAAACGTTCCTTTTATTGATACAAGTGGAGCCTTTACTTTAAAAACATTTGTAAAACAAGCGTCTGATAAAAAAATTGCTATTATCCTAACTTCTATTAATAAAAATGTAAAACATACACTTTCAAAAATGGGAGGAAAACAGATATATGGAGAAATAATAGACAATCAAAACAAAGCCATAGAACGTGCTTATCAAATAAAAGCAGAAAGGACTTAAAAAAAATGGTCTTCGAAGACAGCTTCTTAGACTTCTTTCGAAACCAATTTTCTTCTAGCAAAGTTGAAAGGAAAGGAGCAAACGAAGCAAAGAATCGGAATGTATTAGATACATGATGATTCTAGCATCGAAGCGACAAACAAATTTGCAGAAGAAATTGGTTTCGAAAGAAGTCTATTAAATTATTCAAAATTTTGTCCAAGTTCAAAACATGTATTTTTTTCCTAAAAACAAAAAAGACCATTTTATTTAAAAACTAAAAGCTCCTGGTAATTATGCTAAAAAATTAAAATCATTTATTTAATCCTTTTAAATATGTGGTGAAAATATAAAGCAACTTTGCAGAGAAAGAATTTTTGAGACCTGGCTAATATTACTTTTTCTTGATACTCCTTTTTTTTGTAAGCTTTTTTCAGGAACATTTAAAAGTTCTGCAAATTTGAAATGTTCATCATTTTTTCTCCAACGCTCTTCTCTTTGAGTTGTTTTTTGTATATCACGCATTGAACGATATTCATAAGGAGAAGTTGGTTCAGGTACAGGAAGAATAGAAATGTGCCCATTGGAACAAAAACTTACCTTAGTGAAAAAAAATATCTCCAATAAAACAAAAAGCAAAGAAAAATTACATATTTTATTCATTTTTAACTCATAAATTAACTGACTGGTGATTCTTTTATAATATATCATAAAATTGCCGTTGTCAAGAATTGTATTCAATTATATTTAAAAATAATATTCTTTTATTAAAATAATAAATAATATACACTTTATATAAATGGATATTATTTAATTAATACATTTACGTGCCAGTAAAACCTTCAATAAAGAAAATTACCGTAGCCCTCCAGGGAGGAGGAGCGCATGGCGCATTTACTTGGGGAATATTACAAAGATTACTTGAAGATGAAAGAATAGAGATTATCGGCGCTTCAGGAACAAGCGCAGGGGCAATGAATGCAGCAGTGCTAATTCAAGGGCTCTCTGAAAATGGAAGAATTGGAGCTCAGAAAATGCTTAAAAAATACTGGGAATCATTAACTAAAATATTTGGCACCTATTCTCCATATAAACCTACTTTTATTGATAATATTTCTAAATATTATAACCTTGATAGATCTCCAGGCTATTTCATGATGGAAACATTGCAATCTTCATTTTCCCCATATGAATTTAATCCCATGGGGATAAATCCTTTTTTTGAATTTTTAGTTGATTTTTTTAATTTTGAAATTTTACAAAAAAGCAATATTGGGCTTTTTTTAGCAACAACAGAAATTCAATCTGGAAAAATAAAAGTTTGGGAGAATAAGGAAATGAGCCCAGAAGTTTTAATGGCTTCTGCTTGTTTGCCCTTTTTGTATCATGCTGTAAAAATTAACGAAAAATTTTATTGGGATGGCGGTTATTTAGCAAATCCAGCAATATTCCCTTTAATAGATAATTGCAAATGTAATGATATTGTGATTATTCAACTAACAAGAATGAAATGTAATAAACTTCCAACAACGCGAGCAGAAATTCAAGATCGCTTAAAAGAGATTACATATAATGGCTGTCTTATGCGGGAAATAAGGGCAATTCATTTAATAACAAAGCTTATAGACAATGGAACTATAAAAGAAGGAAAAATGAAAAGATGCAATATTCATTTAATAAAAAATGAGGATTCCTTTAAAAATCTAAATATGAGCAGTGTTTTTAATACAGACGAAGAATTTATAAAATTCCTTTACAAAGAGGGCTATCAAACGGCATCAACTTGGCTTAAAGAGCATTTTGTGGATATTGATTCTAAAAAGACAATAGAAGATATTGAACAAGAATTTGTGT
>JAITOG010000022.1 GCA_031290075.1 Holosporales bacterium
TGTGGCAAATATGGCTATTCATGTGCTTTCAGTACTGATTTCATATCAACTCATGACAACAAAACCTTCAATTACGCCATTTGAGGGGCTTTCACCTAATCCATAGTTCGCGTTAATAATGCAATTTGCATCTTAATACTCACAAAAAAAAATAAAAACTATTTGTATATACTGCATTAATAATCACTATTGCAAGATTTTATTGCTAGGCAATTGCCCTGTATGAAGACCAGCTTCTCAGAGCTATCGCCTAAAAGAAAAGTAATTTTAAAAGTTAATATAAGATATTTTCAGTAAAATAAAGAATTTTGATTTGCATAACTTTGCTACGCAATTATTTCAAAAAATCAAGTATAGCCCTTGCAACAGACATTGAAATTCCTTCAACGTTACAAAGTTCATCCAAAGAAGCTTTTTTGATTCGTTGAATCGAACCAAATTTCTTTAGTAAAAGTTTTTTCCTTTGGGCGCCAACACCTGGAATTTCACTAAGTTGCGATTTCGTAAAATTCCGACTTCTGGCACTTCTGTGGGTTCCAATTGCAAAACGGTGAGCTTCATCACGCAATCTTTGTATGAAAAAAAGCGTAGGATCATTTTCAGGTAGTGAAATAGGAACCCACCCTGCAAGGAAAAATCTCTCTCTCCCCGCGTTTCTATCGGGCCCTTTTGCAATGCCTATAACAGGGATGTGCTCTAATTCATACTCTTTTAAAACTTTAATTACAGCAGCTATTTGACCAGCTCCCCCATCAATAAGCATTAAATCAGGAAGAATCTCACGTCCAGATTCCTTGAATCTTCGTCTAATAACCTCTTCCATCATTGCAAAGTCATCCCCTCCAATTTCGTGTTCTGAATCCTCTTTTCTCGGAGAAACGGAAAATCTCCTGTATGATTTCGTTTCAAAGCCTTCCTTGGTAGCTACCACAAAACATCCATACGAATAAGAGCCTTGAGTATGGCTATTATCATATATTTCAACCCTTTGGGGAACCTTAGATAAAACGAAAATTTTAGTTATTTTTTTAAAATTTTCGCCAAAATCTGTATTTTTTGCTAGTTCATATCGGTTTTGCTCAATAGCGTTTTCAAGGGCGGTTTGCAACCATTTCTTTCCATTTCCCTTTTTTGGGTATTCAATATGCACGCGCACGTTATGCCTAGTAAAAAGAGCTTCTTCAAGAAGAACCGCATTTTGAGGTAAATAATTTAGTAAAATGCGCCGCGGAGGTGTTCTGTCAAAATAAAGCTGTTGAATAAACGCTTCAATGCATTCTTCAGGTGAAACATAATTAGCCTCATTACTTAAGAAAAAAGTATCTCCACCTAAATACAAATTGTTACGAATAATTAATGTATACACACAAGGAAATAAAATTTCTTCTATTTCATTTTCATCTTCTTTTTTATTACTTTTCCCTTTATGTAAAAGAACAATAACATCAGCATTAGTTAAATTCCCTGTAGAATCCTTTTCAATTTCTGGTAATCTCTCAAGATGTCTAATTGCATCCCGACAACGAGCTGCTTTCTCGAATGCCATCTCGTTGCTTGCCTTTTGCATCTCACTTTTCAAACAATCGCGAACATACGTAATCTTTCCAGCTAAAAAATCTTTTCCATGTTGAACAGCCTCTGCGTATTCCTCTATGCTAATCTTTCCAACACACGGAGCCGAACAACGCCTTATATCATATTGTAAACATGGCCTTTTTCTAGTAGCAAAATCTGGATCAGAGCAATTCCGTAGCTTAAAGAGTTTTTGAATATTAACCAGAGCTTTTTCAACGCTCTTAACAGATGAAAATGGCCCACAATATTCCTCTTTTTCGTGGCAGAAACTTCCGCGATGTCGGCAAACTCTTGGAAAATCATGATTTTTGCTAACACAGATTGAAACAAATAGAGTAGATTCCTTTAATTGCACATTATACAATGGCTTTAATGTTCTTATTAAATCAGCTTCAAGAAAAATTGCTGCAGACTCGGAAGTTGTTACAGTAAAAACAACATTATAAACATTACTTACCATGCGTTTTATTCTATATGATAATTCATTAATATTGGTGTAGGAGAGAACTCTATTTTGCAAATTCTTTGCCTTTCCAACATAAATTACCTCTCCATTTATATCCAACATCCTATAAATGCCTGGCAAAAGTGGAAAATTTTTTACAACATTTTTAATAACATCTCTTCCTCTTTCAAGGTTTGTAAGAAGGGGAGCCGTATTTTTTTCTACAATTTCCGAATCTGAATAGATAAATATTGGGTTATTTTGTTCATACATAGAAATCTATCGCTTTAACGATTTATTCATATAAATGTTATAGCATCATATTGTGGGAGTTTTTATAAAAACGGTGAATAAAATGAAAAGTTTAGCAATTATGGTAATATTTGGTCTTTGCTCAGTATTACATTGTTCTGTAAAACAAACAGGACAAGATCAGAGTACTCCTAAAACGGAAGATTCTGGAAAAGTAGTGGAAAAAGCTGAAGCAGAAGTAAAGACTGAAGAAGTAAAGGCTGAAGAAAAGGTTGAAGCAGTAAAGACTGAAGAAAAAACTGAAGAAGTAAAAACTGAAGAAAAGGTTGAGGCAGTAAAGACTGAAGCAGTAAAAGCTGAAGCAGCAAAAACTGAAGAAAAGGTTGAGGCAGTAAAGACTGAAGAAGTAAAAACTGAAGTAAAAGCCGAAGCAGCAAATAATGAAGTAAAAGCCGAAGAAAAAGCTGAAGCAGTGATTACTTCTGAAAATGCCTTAGGCTCTTCAGCAAATCTTCTTTCTTTAAATAACGAAATAAAAGATATTAAAGAAATACTATAGTTTTATATAGTTTACGTAGTATGCAACTTTTTTTGAAGAATAGAGAACAACAGTACTTGCAATGAGCACCATTTTTTACTTTCATCAGCTGTTTCGCAAGGCTTTTAAAATGAAAAACGGTGCTCATAAAAGATTTTATCAATAAATCGTTTTTGAAAATTTGTTTTGACAAGTAGGGAGTTAATGAATCACTATCGAGTGATAAAGAAGTGGTCAAGATAAGGTCTATACTGGGGTCCCCAAAGAATGCGGATTTTAATTGCTGCCGATCCCTTGAAACCCAAGAAATTTGAATCCGCAATTTTTTGGGGTTTGGGTATAAAACACCAGTTAAAATTATCCATGAAGACAGCTTCTTAAAACGCTTTTCAAATATTGGCGTAATCATATGTGTTCGCTTAACCATAAAGATATTTTTTGCCAAAAATTAAGGGGTTTTTTGTCATTTTGTCTATTTTTTCCAACATAATCTTGAGCTGCATAATGTAAAAGGCCTGCACACGTTGAAATAGCAGGAGAATGCAGTATCCCTTCAACGCCAGAAATCCCGTCTTGCGTGGCTACTCTAACTTTTACGCCCAGCCTTTTTCTTGCGAATTCAGAAAAACCATGCAAATTACACGTTCCTCCTGTAAATATAACCTTTTGCAATGCGACTTTATCAATATTTGCTGGCATTTTACTAACAGAATTAGCAAGCTCATCAAAAATATCATCTATTCTTGCTTTTATAATTTCCAAAACTATACTGCGGTGAACGTATTCAATTGCTGGAGCGTACTTATCAGTGAGCTGAGAAAAAGGAACTTGCTCCGAAGCCTCAACAGATTCAGATAAACTTCCATAGAGCGTTTTAATTCGTTCAGCTTGCGATATTGGGGTAACCAAAATTCTTGCTAAATCAGAGGTAATATGAAATCCCCCAATAGGAATGTAATCCATCCAAACAAGTTTTCCCTGTAGAAAACATGCTATTTGTGTTACTTTTCCGCCAATATCTACTAAAATTGTTCCTAATTCCGCTTCGTCATTAACCAAACATGAAAGCCCGTCTGCATATGGATCTGCCACAAATCCCGCAATATCCAAATTACATCGCCCAATACATTGAGTTATATTGGCAATAAATGACTTAGATGTTGCTATTATATAGCATTTTGCCGATAAATTTTTTCCAATCATCCCTATTGGATCCAAAATATTAAGCGTATCATCCAAACGATAGGAAATTGGCCATATGTGGATTATATGCTGAGAATCTGGAATTTGAAAATCATTGGAAAGACTAAACAATTTCCTTATATGAGCCGATTGAATTGGGGTTTTCCCAGAGATGGCGAGTTTTGTTTGTACCTCATATGTTTTAATCAAATTTACAGGAATGTTAACATAAACATCTTTTATATTTTTTTTGGCAGATTCCTCAGCTGTGTACACTGCGTTTAAAATAGTATCTTCAAGCAAGTCTATGTTTGTTATCCCTCTAAAACTTATACCTTTCGAAGCGCGTTGTCCAAAGCCAAGCATACGAATTTTCCACAGGGAATCTTGGGCTTCTTTAGATTCGTATTCAAGCCCTCCAATGGCGCAGCAAATTTTTTCTGTTCCAATATCAAGCCCCGCAAAAATGCCGTATGTTTTTTGAACACTTTTTAATTCTTCTTGCATGAAAGGTTTGTTTACTATATTTCTAAAGCTAATTTAACACAAAATTAATCTATAATTCCCGAGTATTTTTCCAAGAAGCTGCCTTTATGGATATTTTAACTGGGGGTTTTTAAGGAAAAACGGAGCGCAGAACCGCAGAACAGGAGCGTACTAAATGTACATGAGGGGCATTGGGGGAAAATCACAGATTTTCCCCAAACCACGTGAGGATATTCGATTACCGGATTTGACATATACTGGGGCTCCCAAAGAATGCGGATTTTAATTGCTGCCAATCCTTGAAGCTCAAGAAGTTTGAATCCACAATTTTTTTGGGTTTGGGTATAGTACGAATTGGTATATACGCTTTATACTTGAGAACTAAAAGACCCTGGCAATCATTCGGGCTTGTTCGTTTTCAATTATTTTCGTTCCAAGCCAAGTATCAAATCCTAAATGATGTTTTTCCATTAAAATTGTTTTTTTTTTGAATTTTTGATCAATTTTTATAAAAAATTGCGTTCTTATAAAAGCAGGTATATATGATTTACATATTTGAAGTAAATGCTCCAAATTTTTTCCATTTTTATACGGATTAAAAGTTTCGTAAGTTTTAAAGTCAACCTCCAAAACCGTAATATTAATGCGCGTATTTTGCCGCCAAACTCTATCTCCCAAAACGCTATCGCGCCCTAGGGTTATTAAATTTCCATTAAGTCGTCCTATTTTTGTAACTTCCTTATCTGAAATATTAAAAAAATTCCCAACAAATTCAGAAATATGTATTTTTGTATTTAAAAAATTTTGTAGCATTTGCTTTAAATTAATTGTTGAGCGGACTCTTTGCCAAAACATACTTTTATAAGTAATTAAGTATTTTGTATAGTCATTCCAACTTTCTTCATTTTCCTCACTTTGATCTATCCCTCCAAACGCTTTTAAAAGCCCTCCTATTATCGATTTTTGTGGAGGTTCATCAGAATATCCAGGAATACTTTTTGGAGCTTCATAGAAAAGTGAGATTATACGATGGTTAAAAATATCTAAAAAGCGAGCAAATATTTTTTTTCCTGCTCTTGTTTCTCTAAAAACTTTTTCTGTATAAATCAAGGCAAGAGGCCCTTGTATACCAGCAATCCCTGTAAAATTTACCCATAAAACAGGACTGAAATAGTCAATTTTTTGATTACTTGTTTTGTAGGTATTAAAGGAAAATTCTATTTTATCAACGTCAGAGGCTGGATTTGTGTAGCGTACAGTAGATTTAAAGTAAATATTTATGCCGGAAAAATCATTACCCGTTTTATAGCAAAAGCTTTGCAAAAGCTTGTTTAATACATGTACCGCTTTGGGAAATTCATAATCATAGGGATTAGAGACTAACTTTTTTATTTTTAAAGATCTAAAATTATCCATAATTGCTAATTAATCAGCAGAATTTACTTTACAGTCAAGAGTACCAGATTTTATATACTGTCAGCGCAATTTGATAATGTTCCAGGGCTACGTCCAGGGCCTTTTAGTTTTCAAGTATAAAGCGTATAGATCTCCCATTAAACCTAGCACATTCAAATAAAAAATCAGATGGTGAAATATTCAATTTTGCAGTTAAAGCAATAAGCATGTTTCTAAGTAATGCCATAACTTCTGCAGAACTTCCCTTTCTTATTCTAAAGAAGCCACAAAGAATTTTTGAATATTATATCATGATTAATCCCCCTATAAAAAATAAAATCCCTAAACCGAATAACGTTTTAGCGAGCCAAAGAAACTGTGTCCAGACAACGAATCGCAATTTCCCTCGCTAATTTCATGATCCTCCTTTTAAGTAATAGATTCAATAATTAAAATAGCCCATACAGAAAAAATATTTTTTATATAAGATTTTATTTAATTTTTTAATAAAATGCAATTATTCACCAAGTAAAACTGGGGTATTCAAGAAGGTATTATATTTTTGAGATTTTTAAAAAATATAAGATTTTAGATAAATACTTGTGAACTCCGCATTTCACTATTGACTTTTAAAAAACCTTTTTCATTTTTTTACTTGAAATATGAAAAGAATTAATATTATAATATATACTATAGGGTATATAATTATTTGTATTAATATTATAAATTACTTACTTAGTTATTTAAAAAAGGAGTATAGAAAATGAAAGGATTTTACAAAGCTATGGCGCTTGTTTCATTATTGGGGTTAGGGATAAGCAATCTTTTTTGCGGGGAATCAGTTGGCGCACAGGCAGGATATGAGGCAGAGGCAAGACGTCTGGATGGCGCACAGATGGGATATGACGCAGAGGCAATACGTGAGGCACAGGCAAGACAAGAGATAGATCAACTTTTTGCTGCAGTTAAAGAAGGAGATTGCGGAGAGGTTAATAGATTAATTTCTGACTCTGAGAATAAGGATGATCTTGTTAATGCTAAAGATGAGGGTGGATTAACCCCACTTCATATGGCAGCTTGGGCAAAGAAAGAACATACAGAAGTTGTTAGAATATTACTTACTGCTGGAGCAGATGTAAATGCTATAACTCAGAATGGATGGACCCCACTTCATGAAGCAGCTTATGGAGGGC
>JAITOG010000042.1 GCA_031290075.1 Holosporales bacterium
TCTTCCAGTTAAAGTAAAAAATTGCGTTATATCTCCTTCAGTAAAAACAGGAACAGCACTCCACCATCTATAAAGAGAAAAAACTTCTCTTCCCACTACTACTGCTCCTATAATCCACTCTACTAAGTGTTCTTTAAAAGAATCTTTGCCATTTTTCCACAATTCTCCAACCCTTTCTATAGGGTGTAGTATTGCTTGGCCTATTTCCTCTGTTTCATGTATTGCTATTGCGCCACCTAATTCCCCGCAAGAAATATTGCTTATCCCTAATAATGAAACAAGCAGTGCTGTAGTTTTATAAAATCTTTTCATTTTATATCTCTCCTTTAAAATAATTAAACAAACAATTATATTATACCAAAATTCATGATTAATAATTCAGATGATTTTTCACAACCTTATAATCTGTAGGAGGTTCACAAACACTATCTGTCTGATTAAATGTGAATTTTGGTATTATACCCAAACCTCAAAAAATTTCGGATTCAAACTTCTTGGATTTCAAGGATTGGCAGCAATTAAGATCCGCATTCTTTGGGGGCCCCAGTATAGTAATATAATGATGTTTCTTTTAAATTTCAAGTAAAAAATGGATTTTTTAAAAAAAATCAAAAGGGCTAATGTAAATCAGCAATCTAGCAAAATTTTTTGCAAGTGTTTTAGCTCATCACGAAGCCTAGCAGCCTTTTCAAAGTTAAGGTCTTTTGCTTCTTTGCGCATAACAATTTCAATTTCATTAATCTTTTTCTGGATTTGATCAGTATCATGAAAGTCTTCCAAGTCATATAGTTCATTTTTTGTTTTAAACTCCTTCTGAGCTACTGCGCGCTTTGGCATTATAGACTTGCTAACAGATTTTGGAGTAATTCCATGCGCTTCGTTGTATGCCATCTGTTTAACTCGCCTCTCCAGAGTTTCATCAATAGCTGCTTTCATTGAATCGGTTATTACATCCCCATAAAAAATCACATGTCCATCTGCATTTCGGGCAGCGCGTCCAATAGTTTGAATTAACGACCTTTTTGATCTTAAAAAACCCTCTTTATCTGCATCCATAATAGCAACAAGTGCACACTCTGGAATATCAAGCCCCTCACGCAAAAGGTTAATTCCTATAAGAACATCAAATTCTTTGGCGCGGAAATCTCGTAAAATTTCAATTCTTTCTAATGTTACTATTTCAGAATGCAAATATTTTGCTTTAATTCCAGTTTCTACAAAATATTCCGAAAGTTGTTCTGCCATTTTTTTTGTTAAAACTGTAACTAATACTCTCCATCCTTTTTCAATTGTAGCCCTACATTCCTCCATAAGGTCATCAACCTGGTGCTCGCACTGCTTTACGATGCATTCAGGATCTAATAAGCCTGTTGGCCGAATAATCTGCTCTGCGTACACTCTGCCAGTTTTTTCCAATTCCCATGGCCCTGGAGTAGCAGAAACATACAGAGTTTGAGGGCGCTTAGCCTCCCATTCAGTAAAACTTAAAGGGCGGTTGTCTTTGCAAGATGGTAAACGAAAACCAAAATCAACAAGCGTGCTTTTGCGCGCCTGATCGCCGCTATACATAGCGCCAAGCTGAGGAATAGTTACATGAGACTCATCAATAATTAATAGCGCTTTTTTAGAAAGAAATTCGAACAATGTTGGTGGCGGCTCTCCAGGTTTGCGCCCATTAAAATAGCGTGAATAATTTTCTATTCCTGAACACGTTCCACACGCGCTTAAGCTTTCAAGATCATATTGAACTCTTGTTTTTAGGCGCTGAGCTTCCAAGAGTTTGCCAAGGCTATTAAGCTCATTAAGGCGAATTGTCAGATCCCTTTTTATATTGGAAAGAGCCTGCTGCAATGTTGGCAAAGGAACGACGTAATGACTATTTGGATAAATATGAATTTTATCTAAAGCACAGTATTTTTCACAAGTTAATGAATCAATTTCAAAAATTTTCTCAATTTCATCGCCAAAAAAGCAAATTCTCCAGGCTCGGTCTTCATATTGTGAAGGAAAAATTTCAACAATATCCCCTCTACATCTGAATGATCCTCTTTGCAGCACAAGATCATTTCTAGTATAAAGTAGGGAAGTAAAACGTAGCAATAGTTCATGAATATCAATTTTATCTCCAACGGAAAGGTTGAATGACATATTTTGATAAGATTCAGGAGATCCTAGACCATAAATGCACGAAACACTGGCAACTATAATAACATCTTCGCGCTCAAGCAAAGCCTGAGTTGCTGAATGCCGCATACGATCAATTTCATCATTTATGCTTGCTATCTTTTCTATATAAGTGTCTGTGCGAGGAACATAAGCTTCTGGCTTATAATAATCATAGTACGAAACAAAATATTCAACGGAGTTTTCAGGAAAAAATTCCTTCATTTCTGCATAAACCTGAGAAGCTAAAGTTTTGTTCGGACTTAAAATTAAGGTGGGTAATCTTGTTTCCTGAATAACATTTGCCATTGTGAAAGTTTTTCCTGATCCTGTAACTCCTTGCAAAACAATATCTTTATCATTGTTTTGAAGACCATTTACAATGAATTTAATTGCCTCTGGCTGATCTCCACTTGGTTGGAAAGGAGCGGAAAGTTTAAACATTTAAACAAAAACAGTTAACTAATTATTAAATACTTTTAACATCTTTTCCTTAATTTTTAAATGGGATTGGGGCCCCCACACAGGGCCTACGCATGAGAAATTTTCTTGACAACTTCAATTAAATGTTTGAACGACATAGAATTACGTCTCATAAGTGATTTTACAGACTGTTCAGGTTTTTTCCTAGCTTTGACCAGA
>JAITOG010000087.1 GCA_031290075.1 Holosporales bacterium
TTCTGAATTGCAGTGCGGACAGTTTTTCATAAGTAAAGATTTGTAAAATGAGTTGCTCTAAGAAAAATATAGCACATATTCATTACGCGCGCCAACTAGTTAAGTAAATGTCTCAAAAATATTACATTTACAATATATTAATATTTAAAAGTATATATTATATATATCTGGTTATTTTTATGATTTTCATATTTTATGTACAAAATTAACAAAAAAAAGATAGCAGGATTTTCTTTAATAGAAATTTCTATTGTATTACTTATTGCTGGAATTATGCTTGGGTCAGTTTTGAAAGGACGTGATTTAATAGAACAAGCTAGAATAAGATCAGTTGTTTATACTTTTTCCCAAATACAAACAGGAATTTTTATGTATATATCAGATCACGGTGGTGAAGACGTATTAAATCCTCCAACGCTAATTTGGGAAAAACTTAATGAGGAATTTCTTCTTCCAACAGCAGAAGCCCCATCATCAAAGATAGGAGGAGTTTTTGCTATAAGACGTATTAATAATTTAAATTATTTATCGTTGGTTAGTAAGGAAGAATCTGCTTTTTTAACAATTGCGCAAGCAAAATCTATTTATGCCCAATTAACAGAGTCAAAAGAAAGAAATCAAAATGTTGTTGTGCAAAATAGTACTGGCAATATAGTTGATATGCAAAAAGAAAATTCAAAAACAGAAAAGTATATTGTTTCGCTTTTACTGCAAGCTTAAACTCAAAAAAGAGAGGAGTCCATTCCTCTCTTTTATAAAATCTTAAACCCTAACTTTTAGCGGAGTTAGGGGTGAAAACTAAAAGCCCCTGGGTTAGCTTAAGAGGGAATAAATAATACCAAAATTCACATTTAATCAGACAGATAGTGTTTGTGAACCTCTTACAGATTATAAGGTTGTGGAAAATCATCTGAATTATTAATCATGGATTTTGGTATAATATATTAAGTTTCATCAACTGAGGAGAAGCAGTTGGTGCGATTGATCCTATCATTTTTAGCGTTTTACTATACCCAATGGCGGTGAAATGCAGTCTGAATTCTTTAGTGATCTTGCTAGATTAGAAGACAATGAATCCGAGGGTTCTACTGCGAATAGGTATATATACCCAAACCCCAAAAAATTGAGGATTCAACTTCTTGAGTTTCAAGGATTGGCAGCAATTAAAATCCGCAGTCTTTGGGGGCCACAGTATAACTGTAGCTGGTCGAGAAATGGGGCGATTGCAGTAAATTATACCAAAATCCATAATTAACAACGCAGATGATTTTCCACAACCTCATAATTTGTAGGAGGTTAACAAACACAATCTGTCTGATTAAATGTGAATTTTGGTATTATTTCCTCATTTATGCAAAAGCCCCAATTTTTTTTAAAAAAACTCTATAAATTAAAACCTGAAACCAATACCAAGGGAGACTTCGTGGGCAAAGGATTTCTTTCCAGTTCCAACTTTAACATTAACAGTTCCAAGGTCCAGACCACCTACAAGACCATCGAACGCTCCATCACATGCAGCAGCAAGGTCTGTGCTTGTAGGTTTTACTCCTACTCCTAGACCAGTAAAGCTTGATTCTCTTACAAGCTCATCAAAAGCTCCCTCTGCAACTTGAGCTTTAAATACTTTTTCAAAGACTTCTTTGGTTGGAGTTTTTACTGTATAAGCTTTTTCAGCAAAGAATCCTTTTATATATTTAAATGTGTAAGAAACTCTTACGAAAGCTCCTCCACTAATATGGTATTCTAAATCTGTACCAACATGCCAAGTGAACCTTGTTTTTGTTTCCTCAATATTACTTATATCACCACCTAATCCAGATATGCCAGGAAGCAATTTATCACCACTATTTCCCATTTCTATTACATCATCAACAAGTTCCATTGCCGCCGTTGGAACGTCTCCTCCGGGATATGTTAATTTTTGTTCTAGACCTGGAGTTAATTTGTATGAAAAATATGTGCCATCAGATAGCGCAAAATAACGATACCTATCTGAATCTTGTAAGCTAGCAACACTTGCTTTAGCTTGTGCAGGGCGGAAAAATGCATCATATACTGCAGTAGTCCAGAATTCATCGGACCCTTTTTGACTGTATATAAGCTTTTGATTTGCTAAACCAACTCCTCCACGAAGGAATAAAGCAAAACGTCCGTCAGTTCCTGGAATTATATAACCTAAACGAACAGATGCATCGCCGCTAAATCTTGTTTTAAGTTCAAATGTACCGTTTAAAACATCCGATGTTTTATCATCTCTTAATTCTACTTTTCTATCTCTATAAACTCCACCTCCAACATCGTCTCCATCTGTTAATTTGTAGTGATTTAACTCAGTTGTCTTAAAATATCCATCGATCTTATGAGCACCAAATGTAGTTCCCGCAGAAAGTTCAACCCCCATAACTACATCACCAATTTGGTAATTATAACCAATAAAAATGTTTGCACTAGGCTTGATTTTATATTGATATTCTGGAGTTGTAGTATACTCTTCACTTCCAGTAAGAATGCTTGGAACTGAAACAGATATTTCTCCAGCCTCTAAATCTTCACCTGCATATTTTTGATTAACCTCAAAATTATGTTTAACTGTTGTTCCGCTGTGGCTTGAGCCATCATAAATCTTTAATTGCGCTAAACTTCCCGTTCCCTGAATACCAACGTAAAAGCCACTAATTGCTGCATCTGCGCGAACTGTTCCCAGAGCAGCAAATGCACATCCTAATAATAAAATTTTCTTTGACATAAAATTTCCTCAATAAAACAAAACCTCTATATATAAAAATGATAACCCAAAAATAAGAAATTCTTGAATAGCAATCAGCAATATTTTTTTTATTTTTTTTTATGATGTTGCATTTTTATCATATGCTTGCTGTGTTATTTTTTATGATTTATTAATTTTTATTTAAATATTAAAAATTTTTTGAAATAATATTTTTTAATACTTGTTTAAAAAGTATTTTAAAATAATAGAAAAATCTTATACACTTTTTTTTCATTGTTCAGGAAATTTGAAATCAAAATTTTTTATTAATATAAAGATAACACTAAATATTTATTTTGGAGTGTTTATATGAAAAAGATTTTTAGTTTTATTTGTTTAGGTGTTTTAAATGTAAATGGTGTTTTCTGTACTTCTCCCCCTTTTAAAGCATGGAGCAGAGCTTTATGTAATGCATTAAGAGAGGAAGGGTTTACAATAGATACTGGTAGAGCGCTTTTGAATCCAAAAACTAACGAAACTGTTCGTGGTGGGGATATACCTGCTGCTAACAGGGTACTTGAAGAAGCAGCAAGAGAAAAAGAAAGAAAAGCAAGAAGAAAGAAAATTAGAACTAGTGAGCCATTAGCTTATAGTTCTTTATTATCTGAATCAGAGATGGATAGTTTAGAAGCTCGCGTTTCCCAGTTGGCTCAAGAAAATACAAAACTAAATGAGCAGAATTTCCAGTTTAAGAAAGAACTAAAAGGTAGAAATTGTTAGAAGAGTAAACTTTCTTTGAAACCAATTTCTTCTGGCAAAGTTGAAGGAGCATACGAAGCGCAGAGCCGGAGTGTATTAGATATACCCAATGGCTGTGAAACACAGTCTGAATTCTCTAGTGATTCTGCTGGATTAGAAGACGATGGATCCAGGATTCTACTGCGAATAGGTATATATGCTGGGGCCCCCAAAGAATGCGGATTTTAATTACTGCCAATCTTGAACCCCAAGAAGTTTGAATCCGCAATTTTTTAGGATTTTGGTATACGCTCAAATGAGAAATTTTAGCACTGCTTGGAAGATTAAAAAACGTAAAAGGGAGTGTTAAGGTCTCAAACCATATGAACTTATACAATTAAGTTGATACTAGATTTGTTAAAATTTTCGCAGTATACTGATAAGCAATGGTTGGGAAGAAAGAATAAAACCTAAATAGCGAAGGAGGCAAAAAAATGAATTTATTACAAACATTGGAACAAGAGCAAGTTACAAAACTTTCAGAAGAAAAAACTATTCCTGAATTTAGAGCAGGCGATACAGTTCGCGTAAAAGTTAAAGTAAAGGAAGGAGACCGTGAAAGAGTTCAGGCGTTTGAAGGAAGTGTTATTGGCCGTAAAAACCGTGGAATCAATTCTTCTTTTAGAGTTCGTAAAATGTCTTACGGAGAAGGAGTAGAACGCGTATTTCCGCTATATTCTCCAAATATTACAATAGAAAGAATCAGAGAAGGACGAGTTCGTAGGGCAAAATTATATTATTTACGCGGAAGAACTGGAAAGAAGGCAAGAATTGCTCAACTTGAGCATTATAACGGAAATACTGCTTCATCTAAATGAATATACGAATTTTACCACCAGAAATTGTTAATCAAATTGCTGCAGGAGAAGTTATTGAAAGGCCTGCGTCTGTTATTAAGGAACTTGTGGAAAATTCTATGGATGCAGGTTGCCAAAGTATCGATGTTTTCGTGCGTAATGGAGGAATTTCCTATATTTGCATTAAAGATGATGGCGAAGGGATGTCTAGGGAAGATCTTGAGTTATGCATTCAAAGACACGCCACATCCAAACTATCAGGAAAAAATCTTTTAGATATACATAGTTTTGGTTTTCGTGGAGAAGCTCTGCCTTCCATTTGCTCTATTGCACGCGTAAAATTTTTAACAAAACAAGAAAACGACACAGTGGGTTGGACCTTAAAAGTGGATGGAGGGCAAGTAACAGTTCCCTCCCCAGAACAGTGTGACAAAGGAACAACAATTTCTATAACTGACTTATTCTATACAACACCTGCACGCTTGAAATTTTTGAAATCTGTAACCACAGAATCATCTTATTCAATGCAAGCTGTAAAAAATCTTGCGTTAGCTAACCCAGAAATTGCATTTTCATTTACTAATAACACTAAAAAAAACTTTACATATCCAAAAGCTGACGATTTAAGTAAAAGGATTACTGACGTTTTAGGAAAAGATTTTTTTCAAAATGGCGGAATGTTTGAACATGAAACAGATGGAATGCACCTGAAAGGATGGCTTGGATTGCCAACTTGTAAAAACAATGGCCAAACTTACTGCTTTGTAAACGGTCGCCCTGTAAAAGATCGCTTTTTAATAATGGCTATAAAAACAGCTTATCAAGATGTAATTATTCCTGGAGAGCAGCCACCCTTTGTTCTATACCTAACTCTTGATCCTCAGGAAGTTGATATAAATGTTCATCCTGCTAAAACTGAGGTTAGATTTAGACAACAAAGTAAAATAAGAGGCTTTGTTATTAATTCTATAATAGATAAATTGTCAAAATTGTCAGTTAAAACTTCAAGTGATGTTGCAGAAAAATTTTTCCATTTCGCACATATAAAAGAACCAGGACGCCCAGCTTGGGAGGGATATAAAAATGAAGAAAAAGTGTTAAATGCTCAAGAAATATGGGAACACTCAAAAAATGATAATATTTTGAATTTTGAAAGGAAAAATGAAAAAAACGATGCTTTTGCCTTTCAAAATGAAAATGTTGTAAGAATCTTAGAATATGAGAATAAGGAAGATGATATGCTTTCTTCTATCCCCGTTCAACAGCCTGAATGTTTAGATTTAGGCATCTCAAAAGCGCAATTATTCTTAAGTTACATAATTTCTCAAAATAATGATTGCATCTTTATTATAGATCAACATGCAGTACATGAGCGTATAGTATATGAAAAAATTGAAAAGAATATTTATATTGATGAAAATGGATTGATAATATCTAATCTTCCTATACAAAAACTTTTATTACCGGAATGTTTGCAAATTAAAAATTCAGAATTAATTAAGGAATATTTGCCTCATATAGAAAGAATTGGATTTAAAATTGAGATTGAACAGGATACTTTAAAAATATTAGAAGTGCCGCAAATCCTTTGCGAATCTAATGCTTTTGGAATTTTAATGGCTTTTATTGATGAGCTGACAAATAATGAAATAGGGGACTCTTTTTTGAAAAAAATACATAAAATATTTGCAGATTACGCTTGCCATAATAGTATTAGGGCAAATCATGAGCTGTCTTTTGAAGAAATGGATGCTTTGCTAAGAAAAATTGAACAAACAGAAAGAATAGGGCAATGTAATCATGGCCGCCCCTCTTATGTAAAATTGCCTAAACAACGCCTTGACCAGTTGTTTGGAAGATAATACACGTTAAAAATATATGAGAAGTTTAATATTTCGTTAAACCAGAATTTACAAAAATTTATTTACCCTTCCGTCTGTAGTTGTTGATTTTGATTTTTACAGGTTTCAAAAACAATCTTACGAATTTTTCTTGCTTTCTCTACTATTAAAATCTCCAATTTGACACAGTCTTCTTTCGGCAAACTGTAATTTTGCCAAACTTTTTTTGATGATCTCTTTTGGCGTTCAACAAAAACTTTAACAGCATCTGCTCTTAATTCATTTCCCGATATAGTAATTTTCACC
>JAITOG010000009.1 GCA_031290075.1 Holosporales bacterium
AATTAAGTTAATATAAAACAACTTTATCAAAAAAATAAAAGGCTTGTTTTCGACTATTAAAAAAAAATGCCCCTTGTAAACAGGGATTTATAAGAGATATTTTTATGCAGGGGTGTAAGACGTCAAATCCGATGCTCGAAATCCTCATGGGGTTTGGGGGAAATCACAGATTCCCCCCAATTCCACTCATGTATTTATTATATTAATACACTCCTGTTCTGCGCTTCTGCGCTCCGTTTTTCTTTTTAAACCCTCACTTAAAATATCCATGAAGACAGCTTCTTAGTTTTGTACAGTTATCAAAATATAGTTAACAAATAGTAAATAATTTTTTTAAAAAAGTTATTCACAATCTTTTAAAAAACGAAAACTTAAATCAAAGAAAAGCTCTTTATAATTAATAGTAAAAAGTAATGCTCAAAAAATGGCGGATTTTAGGGAGATGACGAGATAAGCGCACTTTTTTTAAAAAAATATTTTTTCTTATTATTTTTTTTAATATGCAATCAAAAAAAAAGTTATTCACAATTTTATTCACAGCTTTTATTCTCCTGTAAATTAATATTTTTTTGTTCAGTAAAAACTATAAGTAACTATAAAAATTTCAAAATTAATGAAAGAAACATATTCGAAAAATTTTAACTTCAAAAAATTATTTATTTCATTAATATTTATTGAAATTTAATTGAATATGTTTGAGAAACGAAAAGACCTATAAATTTCATAAAGATATTGTCTTTTTTTTTTTTTTGTGCCGTAATTAATTGTTGCTTTTGTTTTGTTAAATAAGGAGTCAATATGCCACAGCTTAAAACTGTTGAAGAGAATAATACACTTGAAGAAGATATCTCTAAAATTGTTGTTCCTAATGATTACAAACCATCTAATCAAGAAAGATTTATGTGTAGTATGCAACGTGCATATTTCAGAAAAAAATTGCTTGAATGGAAAAAACAGCTTTACGATGAATTTCAAGAAACACTAAAACAAATGCCTGGAACCCTTGTTGCTGCTGATTCTATAGACGTTGCTAGTAATGTTGTTAGCCAATCTATAGAGCTAAGGGCACGAGATAGAGAAAGAAAGCTTATTCACAAAATAGATGAAGCCTTACAAAGGATAGAAGATGGTACTTATGGTTATTGTGAGGAAACAGGAGAGCCAATTTCTTTACGTCGCCTTGAAGCAAGGCCTATTGCCACTTTGAGCATAGAAGCTCAGGAACGGCACGAAAGAAAGGAAGAAGAGTATTCTGAAGAAGTTTTGTAACGCAATGTGCACTTCAATAGAATCAAAGCGCAGAACCGCAGTGTGTTAGATATACATGAGGGGCATTTGGGGAAATTACAGATTTCCCCCAAACTCCATGAGGATTCGAGCACCGAAGCGACGAACAAATTTGCAAAAGAAAATGAGTTACGAAGGAAGTCTATTCATATCCATCGGTAACTCCCAAAAAATCCCCTGCTCTCCTCACATGTTTTTGAAATTGGATACCATTTTATACACATACATAAGCTCTTCTTTAGAAATACAATAAGGAGGAAGTAAATAAATAGTTGTTCCTAATGGTCTTACAATCACTCCATTCTTAAGTAAATAAGCTTCTATTTTTTTTGCAATTTTGGGATTTTCCACATCAAATGCAGCAATTGTTCCAAGACTTCTTTTTTTATTGTATACATTATTTAATTTCAGTAACATTTCATTATGTACTTTTGATATTTGTTTAATATTTTCTATTGTCTTTTTTTGTTGAAGAATTTCTATAGTTTTACAAGCAGCTGCACAAGCAAGTGGATTTGCTGTGTATGAATGTCCATGAATAAATGCTTTTTTCCAATCATCAGAAAAAAATGTTTCATAAATTTTGTTTGTTGTTACAGTAAGGGCAAGAGGTAAAAACCCTCCAGTTATACCCTTTGCAAGGCAAACTATGTCTGGTTTTTCACTGGCTTGATCCATTGCAAACATTGTTCCTGTTCTATAAAATCCTGTAAAAATTTCATCAAAAATTACTAAAATTTCATATTTTCTAACTTCTTGAACTACTTTATCCAAAAATTCAGCACTGTAAATTCTCATACCTGCAGCCCCTTGAATTAAAGGCTCAATAATTAAAGCACAAACATTTTCATTATTTTCATATAAGAATTTTTGTAATTTTTCAATAGCAATAGCCTCATTTTCTTTGTTTTCTGGAAAATCTATAGAAAATGTCTGGAAGAAAAATTCAGAAAAAGTTGAATGATAATCTGATTGAACACCAGCAGCACTCATTGCCCCTAATGTATCACCATGATACCCACCAGCTAAATTTATGTATATATTTCTCTTTTTATTCCCAGAATTGTAAAAATATTGATAAGCCATTTTAAGTGCAACCTCAACTGCTGTTGAGCCATCATCTGAAAAAAAGAAATATTCTAATTCTTGTGGTAATAATTTATATAATGATTCACACAGTTTTTCTGCAGGTTCATGAGTAAATTTTGCAAAAATAACATGTTCAAGAAGTTGAGCTTGTTCATATATTGCATTTGCAATTTCTTTGTTTGCATGGCCTAAAATATTAACCCACCAGCTTGATATCATATCCAAATATTTTTTTCCCTGGTTATCGAACAAATAAACTTCACTTCCTTTAATAATTTTTAAAGATTCACCTGCAGTTTTTTCTTGTGTAAATGGATGCCAAATTTTCATTGAAGCACCTCATAAATTTCTCTTGGAAGAGGGGTATTTGAAATTAGCTTAAAAAGATCTGGCATAATTGGCAAAATACTTAACACTTTTACTTTTGAAAATTTTTCAATTGTTTTAATTAAAAAATTCTCAACTTTACCAACTAAAACTATTCCTATTATTTGTATATTTTTTCTTTTTAATATTTCAACAGTCAAAAAAATATGATTCAAAAAACCAAGTTGTGATTTTGCGACAATTAAAACTTTTGAATTGGTTTGTTGAGCTAAATCAATCATTTGAAAATTTTCACAAATTGGAACAAGTATTCCACCTGTTCCTTCTATTACTGTATTAGATTTTATATTTGAAATATTTTCTAAAACTTTATCTATATTGATTTTTATATTTTCAAGATTTGCTGCATTATATGGAGAAAGAGGAGCTTTTAAACAGTAAACTTCATCTATTATGGTAGTTTCAGGTGATAATAATTGTACAATTTTTTTATCAATTTCTTCTGGTAATTTGTACGTTGCTTCGATGCTAGAATCCTCATGGAGTTTGGGGAAAATCTGTGATTCCCCCCAATGCCCCTCATATATATCTAATACACTCCGGTTCTGCGCTTCGTATGCTCCTTCAAATTCCCTAGAAGAAATTTGTTTCGAAAGTTCCGAAAGAGACCTACTATCTTCTTCACAACCTGTTTGAAAAGGCTTCCAATAGCAAGCTTTTGTTTGCTGGCAAATCCAAGCAGAAACAATAGTTTTACCAACACCAGTATCTGTTCCAGTTACAAAAACATTCATTTTTAATTAGACTTCTTTCCTTCTAAGATAACCAATGCTAAATTATAGTCTAAAAACATAAATCCTCTATAAGATTTTAATATAGAAACTATTTCATTTTTACTTCCATCTTGCAAATCTGAATTGTACCCTCCAATATTTTTAAAATGTTTAGCTGCTTCAAAAGCACTTTTAAATCCAATCCTATATGATTTTCTATAAAACTCTAATACATTGGATTGTTTTTCCAAATTTTTTAGAAAATTTTCTGAAAATATATATTTATAACCCCAAATATTTATATTATTTATTTTAAATAATTTTGCATAATCTTTAAAACTTTCTTCTGTAAGAATTGAAAAAGCCAAATATTTACATTTTGACAGCATTTTTTGCAAAAATGTTTTTAAATCATCAAACCATTGGAAAGCTAAATTGGAAATTATTAAATCATATTCATCAAAATCATAATTTTCAGCATTACATACTATGTATTCACAAGCTTTAAGCTCTTCTTTGCTTTTTGCAACATTTATCATGTTTTCTGAAATATCACACAATGTACATTTTGCAGTCTTGTAAAGTTTCTGTATTGCAAGTGTTGTAAAACCAGTTCCACATCCTACATCTAAAATTGTTTTGGGTTTTTCTTTTATAGTATTTTTACATAGACTGGCAAGTAACATAGAAGAATCAAATTGAACAACAGCATTTTCATCATAAGTTTCTGCTGCTTTATCAAAATTGCTTTTCATTAATAATCTCTACTAATTTCTCTATATCCTCTGCTGTATGAGTTGCTGTAATGGCAATTCGTATACGTGGAGTTGGAGATGTTGGTTTTGTAATCCCTGAAACTTTTATACCATTTTGAAAACACTTATTCTTAATATTTTTCATAATTTCTTGTTTTTCACATAAAATTGGTATTATATTTGTTTCATTCCCTATTACATCAAAATTTAAGCTTTTTAATTGTTTTCTTAAATTTTTTGCATTTAAAAACAAATTTTCTTTTGTTTTTGAAAGCAATTTGACTATCCCCCAAGCCTTCATTGCAGCCCCTATACAAAATGGAGAAAGCGCCGTTGAATATATAAAACTTCTACATTTTTGAAGTAAATAATCTTTGATAAGATCAGAACAAGCAATATATGCTCCTGATGAACCAAGAGCTTTGCTGAAGGTTCCCATAATTATAGTTGTTTTAGGGTTTAATTGAAAATTTGTTGAAAGACCATAACCATTTTCTCCATAAAGCCCCGTTGCATGGGCTTCATCAAGATATAATAAAGTATTAAATTTATTAGATAAGTCTGATAAAACTTTAATATCTGCAATGTCTCCATCCATTCCAAAAACAGTTTCTGAAACAATAATAACTTTTTGAGAATTTAAATTTTTTAGTATGGATTCCAAATTATTATAATCAAGATGTTCAAATCTTATTAATTTTGCACCACTAGCAAAAATTCCTTGATACATACTTGCATGATTTAATTTATCAAAAATTACAGTTGTTTCCCTGTCAGTTAAACATTCAAGCACTCCAGAATTTGCTTGAAATCCAGAGTTAAATATTAATGCTGTTTCTTTTTTTTTATCTTTAGCAATTATTTCTTCAAATTCTGTAAATATTGATTTATTTCCAGAAAGTAATCTAGACCCTGTACTACCAGCGCCATATTCTCTTGCAGTTTCAACACCAGCCTCAATTACATCTTTATTTTTTGAAAGCCCAAGATAATCATTACTTGAAAAATCTAAGTAATTTTCTTGAATTTTTTGCAATTGTCTATAATTAGACTCTTTTTTTACTTTAATAAGAATTTTTTTGTATTTTTCTAACATAAAAGCTTGATCTTCCTGGATAATCCTCATCATTCTTTGTACTTCAAAAACTACAATTGCTCAATAACAAACTAATACCAAAACTCATAATTAACAATTCAGGTAATTTTCCACAACCTCATAATCTACAGGAGGTTAACAAACACGATCTGCCTGATTAAATAACTGTGTTCACATTTAACTTTTCGGCCTTTGAAGGCTCTGCAGCGCAGAGGCCCAAAATTGTAAAAATCAATTAATGAACAGGGTTAATGTGAATCTTGGTATAAGAAGTAATTGGGAAAGATTCATACAACGCCTTTATCCTAACCTTTCAGTAAAATCCTAACGTACTATTCCATTATTGCCTGCTATAATGGCCCTCTTTAACTCTTCAAAAGCTGTACCCAAACCCCAAAAAATTGCGAATTCAACTTCTTGGGTTTCAGGGATTAGAAGCAATTAAAACCCGCAAGGGGCCCCAGTATAGTGGGGGTTTCCACATATTCAACATTTTTAGCTCTTAATAATCTAACAATTTCTTCATGTCCTTTCTCAGCTGCATAATGAAGTGGGGTATCTTTCCAATGATTTCCAGCATTTACTTCTACTTTCTTAGCAGCAAGTAATGTTTCAACAACTGCTGCATGCCCTTCCCTAGCTGCATAATGAAGTG
>JAITOG010000041.1 GCA_031290075.1 Holosporales bacterium
CAATTGCATACTGAAGTGGAGCGCTTCCATCAGAAAATGGAATATTAACATCTACTCCTCTCTCAATTAATAGTCTAGCAAGGTCTGTATTATAAGGATGATGTTCAATTGCCCACTGAAGTGGAGTTCTTCCATCAGAAAATGGAATATTAACATCTGCTCCTCTCTCAATTAATAATATAGCAATGTCTGTATAATCGTGTTCAACTGCCCACTGAAGTGGAGTTCTTCCATTAGGAAGTGGAATATTAACATCTACTACTCTCTCAATTAATAATCTAGCAATGTCTGTATAATTGTGTTCAACTGCCCACTGAAGTAGAGTTATTCCATCAGAAAATGGAATATTAACATCTGCTCCTCTCTCAATTAATAATTGAGCAATGTCTATACTATAGTATTCAATTGCCCACTGAAGTGGAGTTCTTCCATCAGAAAATGGAATATTAACATCTACTCCTCTCTCAATTAATAGTCTAGCAAGGTCTGTATTATAAGGATGATGTTCAATTGCCCACTGAAGTGGAGTTATTCCATCAGGAAATGGAATATTAACATCTGCTCCTTTATCAATTAATAATCTAGCTTTTTCTGAATCGTTGTGTTTAATTGCATTACAAAGTTCCTTATTAAGTAATGTGGCAGGCTGTGCTGATTCTCCACCTGCTGCCCCGTAAGAAAAATTACTTATCCCCAATAATGAAACAAGCGCCATAGCTTTATAAAATCCTTTCATTTTCTATACTCCTTTTTTAAATAACTAATTATAATATTAATACAAATAATTATATACTATATAGTATATATTATAATATTAATTCTTCTCACATTTCAAGTAAAAAATGAAAAGGTTTTTTAAAAATCAAGGGAAGGAAAAAAGTTTTTCAGATAAAAATAAAATTCTTAGGGAAAAAATTTTAGACAAAAATCTCTGAAAAAAAATATATACTGGGGCCCCCAAAGAATGCGGATTTTAATTGCTGCTAATCCTTGAAATCCAGGAAGTTTGAATCCGCAATTTTTTGGGGTTTGGGTATAAAACACCAGTTAAAATATCCCATAAAGACAGCTTCTAAAGCTAAGAGACTAAGTTTTGGCTATAATCCGCTGTTGTGGAATTTTGTCCCATTTCCATTCCAGTATTTTGGTCTCTTTGCTTAACGGTGTTTGTTCTTTTAACAGCAGTAAATCCTGCTACTATAAAATCATTTGCTGATGTAATGTAATTCCAATGACAATGTTCAAAGATAATGGATTGCTGCATAGTAGCACCACCTCCAATACGCACAAGCCTAACAATTTGAATAATTGGAGTAATCAAGCCATCTGAAACAGTTTTATTTATGTAAACTTTGTGTTTTCCGTTTTGTAAAACTAGATGAACTGTTGAGGCCCATATTATTCCAGATGGATAATATCCAACTTCAGATGATTCAAGAATATTATGGGAACATTCATACAAAAAACCGCACAATCTAGTAAAATTAGAGTATCCAGTTAAAGTTGATTCTGTCCCTCCCCCTTCAAAGCTTACCATCCAATCTGGAATTTCAGTTCCAAGAGAATCATCATATGCATCTGCGCTCTTCCAAAGGGGGATCCGCAATCCTGATACACCGGGAACTTCAAGTATTGGATATTGATCTATTGATGGCATATGACCTCTAGTAAAAATTTACTTTGTATTTTTTTTAAATACTAATCTTTATTATAAGTATTACATATAATTTATATTAAATTCAATAAATACTTTTTAAGTATTTATAATATTTCTTATGTATTATTTTGAATAAAAAATCTTGAATTAATTTCACATTTATCTGAATTTACGTATTTTCAATTTCCTTGCAGCTTAAACTCTCTGGTGTTACTATTGCTTTGCTTGAAATTTTGATTTGCTTAGTTGTATGGTTTTTGCTCGTCAATTTTCAATAGGAAACATTACGTTTTCTTCTCCAGTTATTTTAGCCCCAATGTCTGGAATCACGGATTTCCCTTTCAGAGAAATAGTGAGAAGTTTCGGAGTTGGCCTTGTATTTTCAGAAATGACCGCAAGCAGAGCGGTAATAGAATCTCTTAAAAATCTAAAAGTTCGTAAACGCCTTCATTTTTTCGATGCAACTAAAGAAAAGCATCCAATTGCTATACAAATTGTTGGATGCGATCCAGATATTATGGTAACTGCAGCTAAATTTAATGAACAGTGTGGCGCTAATATTATCGATATAAATATGGGTTGCCCTGTTAAAAAGGTTGTTAATACCTATTCTGGAGCCGCTCTTATGAAAAATGAAATATTGGCCGGAAAAATTATAGAAGCTGTAGTAAAAGCTGTTTCTATTCCTGTAACTGTAAAAATGCGATTAGGGTGGGATTCTGAGAATCTAAATGCTGCTAATATTGCAAAAATCGCTGAAAATTCAGGGGCTCAATGCATTACTGTGCATGGGCGAACGCGCTCACAATTTTATGAAGGAGCTGCTGATTGGAAGGCAATAAGAGCTATTAAAGAATCTATAAAAATTCCTCTTATAGGCAATGGAGACGTGTACGCTCCCCAAGATGCTGAGCAGCTTTTGCAAGATAGCGGAGCCGATGCTGTTATGGTAGGTCGAGGAACATTTGGAAGGCCATGGTTATGCAAAAAAATTGCAGATTATTTACCAACAAATATTGTTTCAGATTATTTTAAGTCTATAAATTTAATTCATATTATACGAAAACATATTCAAATGATTATTGAAGAATATGGAGAAATAAAAGGAATTTTTATAGCAAGAAAACACCTTGGTTGGTATAGCAAGGGAATACAAAACTCTGCAAATTTTAGGCAAGCTGTAAATAAACTGGAAAAATATAAAGATTTAGAATTCATTATTGAGGATTTCTTTGGAAATTTGCCCTGTGAAAACTAAAACTACAGGACCAGACAATACTAACTCTTCTCTGTTTTCTGCAAAGTCTACGGTAAGAACGCCACCTTTCATTTGAACATTTATAGGAAAAGAACAATGTCCAAGACTGGCCGCTGCAAAAGCTGAAGCTACAGCACCGCTTCCACAAGATAAAGTTTCTCCAACTCCTCGTTCAAAAACATTTGCCTCAATTTGGTGTTTGTTAATAACATGTATGAATTCAACATTATAATGTGCAATTTTGTTATTTTTTTTCATTTTTTCTTCAAAAATTCCTTTTTTTTTAAAAAAATCATCAAAAAAAACAATATGATTGTTTCCTAAAGAAACAAACAGTATTTTTTCTTCAAATTCTTTTTGAAATGTTTCTGTTAATTCTTTATTAATTTTCAGAGTTCCCATATTAACAGCAACATAATTTAGTCCTGAAAAGCCAGAATACAAAGGTCTAATATTAGACTTCTTTCGTAACTCAATTTCTTCTGCAAATTTGTTCGTCGCTTCGATGCTCGAATCCTCATGGGGTTTGGGGGGAATCTGTGATTTCCCCCAATGTCCCTCATGTATATCTAATACACTCCGGTTCTGCGCTTCGTATGCTCCTTCAACTTTGCTAGAAGAAATTGGTTTAGAAAAAAGTCTATTATCCCCTGCTATTGTGGAAATTAATATTTGATCTCCAGTTTCAAGCCGTACAGATTTTGAGCCGTATTTTTCCATACAAAGCCAAGCAACACAGCGCGCTCCATTCCCACACGCAAAAGCTTCAGATCCATCAGCATTGTATATCCGTATTTTTACATCAGCTTTTAAAGATCTTTCCATTATAAGAACTTGATCACAGCCAATTCCATATTTTCTATCGGCAATTTTTTTTGCAATTTCTGAGGAGATTTTCAGTAAATTATCTCTAGCATCAATTACCACAAAATCATTTCCAGCTGCCTGCATTTTAGTAAAGTAAATCATAAATAATTAATTATTATTTAGTAACAATAAATAAAAAAAGTAATCCATTGAGATATTATTATTGATAGAGTAAAAGGAAATCTTTCATTAGATTTCTTTAGTAACTCAATTTCTTCTGCTTCTTCTGCAAATTTGTTCTGCGCTTCGTATGCTCTTTCAGCTTTGCTAAAAGAAATTGGTTTCGAAGGAAGTCTAATATTAAAACACATTTGTAATAGACATGTTAAAATCCCTCCAATTCCACAAAATACCATAAAAGCAGGTAACTCATTAAGTGTTATAAAACAAGCTGCGCAGCAAAATAGCAATAAATCCCCGTTTCCAATAAGCTTCTTTTTAGCCAGCTTTTCAGCAATTTTAATAAAAATTATTCCAGAAATAATAGGAAGTAACGTTATAGGAATAAACATTTGCCAAATACACCAAAGCCCCCCTATTCCTAAAAGCCCTAATCCAATCCAAAGGGAAAATTTTTGACTTTTAATATCTTGATAAGATGCAAAAATTCCTAGCGAAATAGATGCAAAAATTATAAAAAAGTCATATAAATTTTCAAAAATTCTTAAAAACAACGATAAAATTCCCAAAAACCAAACAATATTTAATATATCAAAATTTTGCCTTTATAAAAAAAGATATCTGGGGGCTCCAAAGAATGCGGATTTTAATTACTGCCAATCCCTTGAATTCCAAGAAATCTGAATCCGCAATTTTTTTGGGTTTTGGTATACAAACTCTTTTATTTTTTATTATTTATTTTGCTACCAAAAGCGGAATTTGCTGTTGTATTAGTTGAAACAGGATCATATCCCCAATATTTTCCTGCGCTTTTTTCCAGGCTTTTCGCGGAGGCTCTGCAACGAATTAAGCGTTTTATTGTAAGAATAATCCCTTTTACTAAACCATGAATTTCTATCGCATATATTGCGTATTTAGAACAAGACGGCTGAAATCGACATTTTCCAGCAAAAATATTAGAAAAAAGAAACTGGTAAATTTTTATCATTTTTATAACAACAGCTTTCATATACACCTCATTCAAACTCCAACACACGCACAACCCCCTCTTGTACAACTTTTCGAAAATCATTTTCAAATCTTTCCCATCCTATAATAGGTGTATGCTTATTTGCAATAAAAACAAATGCTAATCCTTTTATTTTTTTTTCTTCACAAGAATCATCAAAATTTGCAGAATTATTAGATAATTTTGTAATAAAAAGTGGCTTTTTTCGATTTTTTTTGATTTTTTTAGTTATTCCATTAATTGTCTTACGAGATAAAGATACTAATGGATTATAAGAATAAATTTCTTTTTCTTTTAATTTTATGCTTTGATCCAAATAAGAAACAAGCCAAGGAAAATTTAAATGAAGCAAAGCTCTTATTCTTCTTTTAGCTTTATTTCGTTTTATTGCATTTCCTACTTTTTTACTGGCTGTTATTCCATAAAAAAGCGGAAATCCTTCAAGCTTTTGTTTAGCTATATCGCTGAGGAGCTCAGCTCTAATATCAACTAAACACACTTGAATAAGAAGGCTAGGTTTACGTAGAAAAATACCATCTTCTGAAATTGATAAAAAATCAGAACGTTTTTTTAAAATAAAAATCACAAAACTAAGCTGCTAATTTATAACGTCCTTTCGCACGACGTGCCGATAAAACGAGACGCCCTTTTGCAGTTGACATTCTTGAGCGAAAGCCATGCCTACGCTTTCTAACCAATAAACTAGGCTGATATGTACGTTTCATAAATCACCAATAACAACAGTCACATGGTATTTATAGCATATTAAAACTTTATTTCAAACCTGTTATCAAGTTCCAAAATGAGACCGAAATTGAGATCATGAAATAGCTTAGAAGCTGTCTTTATGGATAATTTTAAGTGAGGGTTTTAAAGGAAAAACGGAGCGCAGAACCGGAGAACCGGAATGTACTAAATGTACGTGAGGGGCATTGGGGAAATCTGTGATTTCCCCCAAACCCCATGAGAATTCAAGCACCGGATTTTACGTATACTGGGGCCCCAAAGAATGCGGATTTTAATTGCTGCAAATACTTGAAACCCAAGAAGTTTGAATCCGCAATTTTTTGGGGTTTGAGTATAGGCCATGATGACAAGCCCCAAATGTATAAGTTTTGCTAAAAACATTTGAAGTAAGTCAGCAATAGCAACATGCCATGCTTCTCTGCTATTTTCTCCGGCCGCTTAATCTGCTAACAATATCAGCTCTTCTGGATTGAAAAGCCAAAAGTGGGGTTTTTCCAGCATCATCTTTAGCCTTTGTATTTGCTCCACATCCAAGTAAGCATCTAACAGTCTCAGCCTGTCCATTTGCAGCAGCTGCATGAAGTGGGGTACGTCCAACGCCATCTGGAGCATCTATATTTGCTGCAGGTCTATCTGCATCAGTTCTTAGTAATTCTCTAACAACACGAACATGTCCCTTTATAGCAGCTACATGAAGTGGGGTATATTTTTTATTATTATCTTGAGCCTCTATATTTGCTGCAAGTCTACCTGCATCAGTTCTTAGTAATTCTCTAACAACATCAACATGTCCCTTTATAGCAGCTACATGAAGTGGGGTAAATCCATCGTTATCTCGAGCCTCTATATTTGCTGCAGGTCTACCTGCAACAGTTCTTAGTAATTCTCTAACAACACCAATACGTCCATTTATAGCAGCTATATGAAGTGGGGTATGTCCAGCGTTATCTGGAACCTCTATATTTGCTTCAGCTCCGAGTAATGCGCTAACAACATCAACATGTCCATTCATAG
>JAITOG010000024.1 GCA_031290075.1 Holosporales bacterium
TACTTCAAGAAGTATTGAAATGGTCGATTTGTCATTGCTGCTATTATATCATTTCCAGCATGGAAATTTGTTTGAAATGATGCAGTATGCGTTCACCAACTAGTTAAGTAAATGTCTCACATTAATAATCACTATTGCAAGATTTTATTTCTAGGCAATTACCCTGTATGAACTTATACAAAATAAAAAATCCTATTGATTAAATAAATAGAGTTGTCATATAATGTAATGTCAGTCGTGGGAGAGGGGCTATATCCTCGTTACCACGTGCCTTTTTTAGGCTAGCAGTAGCTTATTTTTTGTAAAGGAGTTTTTATGGCACCAAAGTCATCAAAAAAAATTAGCAGCTATGTTAAGCTGCAAGTACCTGCTGGGAAGGCCAATCCAGCTCCACCTATAGGTACAGTGCTAGGTCCTCGAGGGATTAATATCATGGAATTCTGCAAAACGTTTAATGCACAAACGCAACAAATGGAAATAGGAATGCCGATACCTGTTGTAATTACTATATATAGTGATAAAAGTTTTACTTTTGTCATGAAAAGTCCTCCAAATACTTATTTTTTGAAAAAGGCTGCTGGAATTACAAAAGGAATCGCAGCAACCGGTCGCAATTCATATGTAGGGAAAATTACAATGAACCAGATTCGCGAAATTGCTCAGCAAAAAATGGCTGATTTGAATGCTAATGATATAGAAGCAGCAAGTAGGATGCTTATTGGATCAGCACGTTCTATTGGAATTCAAATCGTGGAGGAATAATTATGGCCGGAAAAAGATTGCGGAATATTTATAAAGATATTGAAAAGAATAAAATCTACATATTAAGTGAAGCGGTAGAACTTGTTAAGAAAAATGCAACAGCAAAAATTGATGAAACTGTAGAGGTTGCAATATCGCTTGGAATTGATGCTTCAAAAACAGATCAACATATTCGTGGTGTTGCAATATTGCCAAATGGAACAGGGAAAACATATAGTGTAGCGGTTTTTGCAAGAGGAGCGCAAGCAGATGAAGCAAAGGAAGCCGGGGCGGATATTGTTGGTGCTGAAGATTTAATTGAGCAAATACAAAAAGGAGAGATTAATTTTGACCGTTGTATTGCAACTCCAGACCTTATGCCCTTGATTGGAAAGGTTGCCAAAATTCTTGGGCCACGTGGTTTAATGCCTAGCCCCAAGACTGGAACTGTATCAGCAAATACAGGAGCCGCCGTTAAGATCATTAAGGGGGGACAAGTTGAATTTCGTACTGAAAAAGGAGGTGTTGTTCATGCTGGTGTTGGAAAGGCAAGCTTTACAGCAAAAGCTTTGGAAGAGAACATCGCTTTTTTCATAAACGCTATTACTGAAGAAAAAGGAGGATCAGTTAAAGGATCTTTCATAAAGAAAATGACGCTAAGCTCAACAATGGGGGCAGGTGTTAGATTCGCGTTATAAAATGAGTTTTGTTGATATTGTGCTAAAATTAGCGAATATCTTACAAAGGCGCTTTTTGTGTTTTAGAAAATACAGTGGCGCATGTCGAAGACTGTGGGTTCTACTATTTGGTAGTTTAATGAAGATTTCACCCACACAGACGGAGGGATTAAAAATGAGGCTGTTTGTTTCAAGATATCCTTCTGTTCAGAAAAGACTTTTAAGTCTTTTGTCTAAGTTTAGGGATGAACGAAGGAGACTATATTATGGATAGATTGCAAAAAGAACAACTAATATCTGATGTACGTTCTGATCTTACAGGAAAGTCTATTGTTATTGTTGCTAAGCAAAGCGGAGTAACTGTTGAGAAATCAACACAATTACGATGCAGTATGCGTGCAGTTGATGCTAAAATTCGTGTTTTGAAAAATACGTTGCTTAGCATAGCAATAACAGGAACTGAATTTGAGGAAATTAAAAGTTTCCTTAAAGGGCCTGTAATGTTAGCATATTCATCAGATCCTGTTGGTACGGCAAAGGTTGTTTCAAAATTCGCTGAAGAAAATGAAGAAAAATTTAAAATCATTGGCGGTTTTATGAATGGACAAGTCTTAAGCCTTAAATCTGTGCAAATATTAGCGAAATTGCCTTCTTTAAACGAACTTCGTGCCAAGATTCTTGGCTTGCTGGTGGCACCGGCAACAAAGATTGTTCGTACAATAAAGGAGCCAATGTCACGTATTGCACGTATAACAGCAATGAAATCGTAATTTTGTTTTATATATTTTTTTACTAAGGAGTATACAAATGGCTGATTTAAATAAAATTGTAGAAGAGTTATCTAGTTTAACAATTCTTGAAGCTGCTGAGCTTTCAAAAAAATTAGAAGAAGCTTGGGGAGTTAGCGCAGCGGCAGCTGTTGCAGTTGCTGCCCCTGCTGGCGCAATGGCTGAGGAAGCTGAAGTAAAAACGGAGTTTGATGTTTGGGTTGAAGATGGTGGAGCAACCAAAATTAATGTAATTAAAGAGGTTCGCGCCGTAACAGGCCTTGGCTTAAAAGAAGCTAAGGATGTTGTTGAAGGAGCCCCAAAATTAGTTAAAGGCGGAATTCCAAAAGAAGAAGCCGAACAGATTAAGAAAAAATTAGAAGAAGCTGGAGCAAGAGTTTCAATTAAATAATCGATTAAAGGCTAAATATTTTAGTAAAAGATTTTGGACCGAATATTGCTTTGCTGTATTATTGGTATATTCATACAGGATTGTTCTTTGTTAGGGGAAAGCGTGTGCAAATCTGATTTTGTTCGTTTTTATAACTAAGGAGAGGTGGTTCGATGGTAAGATCATACACAGAACGAAAGAGGTTTCGGAAATCTTTTAACCGTATAGAGGAGGTAATGCCTCCTCCTAGTTTAATAATGTTGCAAAAAACTTCTTATGATGCATTTTTGCAAGTTGGAATTAGCCAAAAAAATCGTATTTTTTCTGGATTAAATGAAGTTTTGCAGTCTATTTTTCCTATTTCAGATAATAATGGGCGTGCTGATATAAATTTTAAATCATACTCTTTTGAAGAACCAGAATCTGATGAATCAGAGTGTTTAAAACGCGGGATAAGCTATAGCATGGCATTAAAGGTTACATATAGCCTTACTGTTTGGGATATTGATGATCCAAAGGGACGTTCTATTAAAGACATAAAAGAACAAAGTGTTTACATGGGAGATATTCCTGTAATGACAAATAGAGGAACCTTTATTGTAAACGGAATAGAACGTGTTATTGTTTCTCAGATGCATAGAAGTCCTGGTGTGTTTTTTGATCATGACCATGGAAAAACAAGTGCTTCTGGTAAATTTCTATATGCTGCGCGCGTAGTTCCTTATCGCGGTTCTTGGCTAGATTTTGAATTTGATTCAAGGGATATTATTTTTGTGAGAATAGATCGCAGAAGAAAAATGCTTTTATCAACATTTTTAATGGCTATTGATAGTGAAGAAACCGATGCAATGAGAAAATCTGAAGAAAAAATGGATCCTAATGATGTAACAGGAATGTCTGTAGAAGAGATCTTGCGATCATTTCATGATGTTGTAAGTTATAAAAGAGAAAAAGATGGTTTTGTTTGTGATTTTATCCCTGTTCATTGGAAAGGCGGGCGTTTAGAACATGCTTTGGTTGATGCAAAATCTGGAGAAGTATTAGCTGAGGCTGGAACCAAATTAACGCCACGTACATTAAATAAAATAGTTCAAAGCGGAGTTGATGAGATTTTTGTAAAAAGAGAATCTTTATATGGGAAACACCTTGTTCGCGATTATATTGATGAAAATACAGGAGAGATTTTTATTGAAGCTAGAACATGTATTACTTCTGAAGTATTAGAGCTTTTAGATAACCTTAAAATTGATGTAATTGAAACAGTATATTCAGAAAATCCCGGAGTTGAGCCATACCTTATTCAAACTATTACTGCAGATCATTGCTGTAATAGGGAGGATGCGCTTATGGAGATTTGCAGGATTATGCGTCCTGGAGAACCTCCATCCGTTGAAGGAGGAGAACATATTTTATATGGAATGTTTTTTGATCCGGATCGCTATGATTTGTCGGCAGTTGGACGTGTTAAATTAAATACCAGACTTGGATTGTCTACTTCTGATACAGTTAGAATTCTTCAAAAAGAAGATATAGTTTGTATAATGAGAACTTTGCTTAGGCTTAAAGACGGAAATGGAGATATTGATGATATTGATAACTTAGGAAATAGAAGAGTTCGTTCTGTTGGTGAGTTATTAGAAAATCAATTTCGTATTGGGTTGCTACGTATGGAAAGAACTATTAAAGAGCGTATAGGCAGCCTTGATATAGATAATGCAATGCCTCATGATCTTGTTAACGCCAAACCTTTGATTTCTACAATACGTGAATTTTTCTGCTCTTCGCAATTATCGCAATTTATGGATCAAACGAACCCATTATCTGAGATTACTCATAAACGCCGTTTATCAGCTCTTGGACCTGGTGGATTATCGCGTGATCGTGCTGGTTTTGAGGTTCGAGACGTTCACCCAACACATTACGGAAGAATTTGCCCTATTGAAACACCAGAAGGGCCAAACATTGGTTTAATTAACTCTTTAGCAACCTATGCAACAATTAATAAATATGGTTTTATTGAAACTCCATATAGAGAGGTTGTTGATGGTAAGGTAACAAATAAGATTGTTTCTATAACAGCTATGGAGGAATGGAAACACACAATTGCTCAAGCTACCAACCGTATTGATAAAGACGGGATGTTAATTGACGAATTTCTTACTTGTAGAAAAGCCGGAGAATATGGAGTTTTTTCAAAATCTGAAGTAACTTTGGTTGATGTTTCAACAAGGCAGTTAGTCTCAGTTGCCGCTGCGCTTATTCCATTTTTGGAAAACGACGATGCAAGCCGTGCCCTTATGGGATCAAACATGCAAAGGCAGGCAGTTCCTCTTTTGAACAATAAAGCTCCATTAATAGGAACAGGAATTGAAGGTATTGTAGCAAAAGATTCCGGAGCTGTTATTGTAGCAAAGCGTCCTGGTATTGTTGATCAAGTTGATGGGGGGCGAATAGTTATTCAAGTTGATGCTCAAGCTGCTAAAAAGGAAGGAGGAATTGGTGTTGATATATATAACCTTATAAAATTCCAAGGCTCAAACATGAGTACTTGTATTAATCAGAAACCTCTTGTTAAAAAAGGGGATGTTATTAATAAAGGGGATATTATTGCAGATGGTCCTTGTACTGATTGTGGTGAGCTTGCTCTTGGAAGTAATGTTATGGTTGCTTTTATGTCTTGGCAAGGATACAACTTTGAAGACTCAATATTAATATCAGAAAAAATAGTACAAGACGATGTATTTACTTCTGTTCATATTGATGGATTTGAAACAACAGCAAGAGATACAAAACTTGGAAACGAAGAAATTACAAGAGATCTTCCTAATGTTAGCGAGGAAATGCTTCGCAATTTGGATGAAACAGGTATAGTTGCTATAGGAACAGAAGTTGTTCCTGGAGATATTTTAGTTGGAAAAGTAACTCCTAAAACAGAATCTCCGATGACTCCTGAAGAAAAGCTTTTACGTGCAATTTTTGGAGAAAAAGCATCAGATGTTAGAGATAGTTCGCTTCGCGTTCCACCTGGAGTTTCAGGAATGATTGTTGATGTAAGGATTTTATCGCGCCGCGGTGTTGAGCAAGACGAGCGTATGCTTGCTATAGAACGGAATGAAATAAAACGACTTGCAAAGGAAAGAGATGCAGAAAAAGAAATTTTAGAAAAAAGTTTTTATTTGCAAATTTCTGAAGAGCTTGTTGGCAAAGCGGTTTCAAAGGGGATTCCGGGTGTTAAAGCAGGAGAGGTTGTAACTTCCGAGCTTTTAGGTCATTCGGCTAAATCGCAATGGGATCGTATAGTTGTTGATGATCCTGAAATAATGAAGAACATTGTAGCCTTAAAAGATCAGCTGTATGAGCGTTGCAATAGACTACAGAAAATCTTTGAAGGGAAAGTTGAAAGATTGCGTCGTGGTGATGATTTGCCTCCTGGAGTATTGAAACTTGTTAAGGTATTTATTGCTTCAAAAAGGAAATTGCAACCTGGAGACAAGATGGCTGGGCGCCACGGAAACAAAGGTGTTGTTTCAAAAGTTGTTCCTATTGAAGATATGCCATACATGGAGGATGGAACGCCTGTTGGTATAATTTTAAATCCACTTGGTGTACCTTCTCGTATGAACGTTGGGCAAATTTTGGAAACTCATTTAGGTTTTGCTGCTGCTGGACTAGGAGATAAAATTAAAGATTCTCTTAAAAAATATAAACAAAATAAAATTGATATTAAAGAATTACGCGATAGTATAGAAAATTGTTATGAAAAAGCAGTAGATAAAAGAGATATCAAAAAATTAAATGATAATGAAATTTTTGAATTAGCTGAAAATCTTAAAAACGGTGTTGTTATGGCAACTCCAGTATTTGATGGAGCTTCACTATCTGACATTGAAGATCAGCTTATTAAGGCGAATCGTGATCCTTCTGGTCAAGTTCAGCTTTATGATAGTCGAACTGGGGAGCCATTTGATCGAAAGACAACTGTTGGGCAGATTTATATGCTGAAACTTCACCACTTGGTTGACGATAAGATTCATGCACGTTCTATAGGACCATACAGTTTAGTTACTCAACAGCCTCTTGGTGGTAAGGCTCAATTTGGAGGGCAACGTTTCGGAGAAATGGAAGTTTGGGCGCTGGAAGCATATGGTGCCGCCTATACATTGCAGGAAATGTTAACTGTAAAGTCTGACGATGTTTCCGGTCGTATGAAAGTATATGAGGGAATTGTAAGAGGAGAAGACCGAACGGAAGCTGGAATTCCAGAGTCATTTAACGTTCTTGTAAAAGAGCTTAGGTCTTTAGGATTAAACGTTGATTTCGTTTAATAATTTTTAATTATGGTTATTTGAAAGGAGATAGTAATGGCTTTTCACGGGATTAAAAATAATAGTCGAGGAGAGATTCCTAATGTATTTGAAAAAATTAAGATTTCAATAGCAAGTCCTGAGCAAATTCGCTCTTGGTCTTACGGTGAAGTAAAAAAACCAGAAACAATAAATTATAGAACGTTTAAGCCAGAGCGTGATGGTTTGTTTTGTGCAAAGATTTTTGGCCCAATTAAGGATTATGAATGCCTTTGCGGAAAATATAAACGTATGAAATTTAAAGGAATTGTTTGTGAAAAGTGTGGAGTTGAAGTAACTCAATCTAAGATCCGCAGAGAGCGCATGGGACACATAAATTTGGTTTCTCCAGTTGCTCATATTTGGTTCACAAAGTCCTTACCTAGCCGTATAGGTATCCTTTTGGATATGCCCCTCAAAGAAATTGAAAAAGTATTATATTTTGAAAGTTATGTTGTTTTAGATCCGGGATTAACGCCATTTCATAAAAATCAGCTTCTAAACGAGGAAGATATTCAAAAAGTACAAGATGAATATGGAGAAGATGCATTTTCTGTGGGAACTGGGGCTGAGGCTTTAAAAGTACTTTTGGTTGGTATAGAGCCGGAAAGGGAAATTCAGGCTATGCGCATAGAATTAGGAGAGCAAATTTCAGAAGTTCGGCGTAAAAAGCTTATAAAAAGAATTAAATTGCTTGAGGCTTTTCAAGAATCTGGAGTAAAGCCAGAATATCTTATTATGGATGTAATTCCAGTAATGCCTCCAGAATTAAGACCTCTTGTACCGCTTGATGGAGGGAGATTTGCAACTAGCGATCTTAATGATCTTTACCGTAGAGTTATAAACAGAAATAACCGTTTAAAGCGTTTAACTGAATTACGTGCTCCAAGTGTTATTGTGCGTAACGAAAAGCGTATGTTACAAGAATCTGTTGATGCTTTGTTTGATAATGGCCGGCGGGGTAGGGCGATTTCAGGAACAAATAAACGTCCTTTAAAATCTATATCTGACATGCTTAAAGGAAAACATGGGCGTTTCCGTCAAAATTTATTGGGAAAAAGAGTAGATTATTCTGGGCGTTCTGTTATCATCGTTGGACCAGAGCTAAAGCTGCATCAATGTGGATTGCCAAAAAGAATGGCTCTTGAATTATTTAGACCATTTGTTTATTCCAGGCTTGAGCGTTGCGGATTGGCTAATACTTTAAAATCAGCTAAGCGTATGGTTGAAAAAGAACGGCCAGAAGTTTGGGATGTCTTGGAAGATGTTATTAGGGAACATCCAATTTTGCTAAACCGTGCTCCAACTTTACACCGTCTTGGTATTCAAGCATTTGAACCTGTTTTGATAGAAGGAAAGGCTATTCAGTTACATCCGTTGGTTTGTACAGCATTTAACGCTGACTTTGACGGAGACCAGATGGCTGTTCATATTCCGCTTTCAACAGAAGCGCAACTTGAGTGTCGCGCGTTGATGATGTCAACAAATAATATTTTAAATCCATCAAATGGTAAGCCAATTATTGTGCCTTCTAAAGATATTATTCTTGGACTATATTATTTAACTATTGAAAGAGAAAAAATGCCAGGAGAAGGCATGAAGTTTGCTAACTCAAAAGAACTTGAATATGCTTTAGGCGAAAAAATTGTTTCTATTCATTCAAAAATTAAATGCAGAGTTACTGTAGGAGGAGAAAACGGCTCTATTAAAAATGAAATACACGAAACGACCCCAGGAAGAGTACTTTTTTGGGAATACGTTCCTAAAAATCCTAACATACCTTTTAGTTCTGTAAATAAAACTTTAACAGCTACTGATGTTGGTGAACTGATAAATACAGTTCATAGATATTGTGGGCCAAAATCAACAGTTATATTTGCTGATAGAATAATGAAACTTGGATTTACTTATATGACAAAAGGAGCAATTTCCTTTGGAAAAGATGATCTTGTTGTTCCAAAAGAAAAGGATAAGATTGTAAACCAAACAAAAGAGATGGTTGCTGAATTTGAACAGCAGTACTTGGATGGTCTTATTACCGAGCGTGAAAAATATAACAAGGTTATTGACGTATGGGGAGCCTGTACAGATAAGATTGCCAATTACATGACTATGACGTTATCTAATGTAGTTCCTGGAGCGCAGCCAAATTCTGTTTATATGATGATGCATTCCAAAGCTCGTGGTTCCATAGCTCAGATGAAACAGCTTGCTGGTATGCGAGGTTTGATGGCCAATCCATCTGGAGATATTATTGCTACTCCAATTACCTCTAACTTTAAGGAAGGACTAAATGTTTTGGAATACTTTATTTCAACTCACGGAACTCGTAAGGGATTAGCCGATACAGCTTTGAAAACTGCTAACTCTGGGTATTTAACTCGTAGGCTTGTCGACGTTGCACAGGATTGCGTTATTTCTGAAGAAGATTGTGGAACATCCAGAGGTATTGTAACGAAGGCTGTTGTTGAAGGATCGAGTGTTATATTAAGCTTGGAGGATCGAGTTTTAGGGCGTTGTGTTGCTGAGAATTTAGTTTCTCCAAAAACTAATAAAATCTTAGCTAAAGCTGGAGAAATGCTTACTGAAGAAATTATTGAACAATTAAAAGAAAACACAATTGATGAGGTAAAAATTCGTTCTGTACTTACTTGTGATAGTGCTACGGGTGTTTGTGCGCATTGTTATGGAAGAGATTTAGCAAGAGGTTCATTAATAGTTTCTGGTGAGACTGTTGGGGTTATTGCGGCTCAATCAATTGGTGAGCCTGGAACTCAGCTTACTATGAGAACATTCCATATTGGAGGAACTGCACAAAAAGGAGCAGACCAATCATTTATCGAATCTTCCTACGACGCTGTTATTGTATTTAAAAACATTGTTACGGCTGTTAACAGCCACGGTACTACAATAGTTTTATCTAGAAATGGTACTATAACTTTGCTAGATGCTACAGGTAAAGAAAGGGGAAATTATAATATTCAATACGGAGCTAAACTTTTTGTTAAAAATAAAGAAAAAATAAAACAAGGACAGCGAATTGTTGAGTGGGATCCATATACTATACCAATACTTAGCGATGCAGATGGTATTATTAAGTTTGTAGATATGATTGATGGTTTGTCTGTTAAAGATATTGTTGATGATAATACTGGAATTACGTCGCATGTTATTATAGATGTAAAACAGCACGGAAAAGCAATATCTTTGCGTCCAGTAATTTCGATTTGTGATGAAGATGGGAAAGTTATTACACTAAAGAATAGTATTGAAGCAAAATATGTTTTATCTGTTGATACTATTCTTGCTGTGGAAAATGGCGTTGCGATTAGGGCAGGAGACTTGTTAGCCCGTATTCCCCGTGAAACAGTGAAAACCCGAGACATTACTGGAGGTTTGCCACGTGTTTCTGAATTGTTTGAGGCACGTCATCCAAAAGATGCAGCAATTATTGCCGAATTTGATGGAGTTGTAGAATTCGGGAAAGATCACAGAACAAAGCGTAGAATTACAGTTATTCCTGATAATGTTGGCATGAGCCCTATAGAATATTTAGTTCCAAAAGGGCGGCATGTTATAGTTCATGCAGGAGATCACATTAATAAGGGCGATGTTTTAGTTGATGGAAACTCTGTTCCTCACGATATACTGAGAATTTTAGGAGTTGAAGCTCTTGCTTCGTATCTTGTTAATGAAATTCAGCAGGTATACAGGCTTCAAGGTGTTCCTATAAATGATAAACATATTGAGGTTATTGTTCGCCAAATGTTGCAAAAATATGAAATTAAAGATACCGGAGATACAACTTTTATAAAAGATGAGTTAGTCGATAGAACAACATTTCAGCTTGAAAATAAAAAAATTATTGCTCAGGGAGGACAACCAGCTTACGGAGTTCCAACTCTTCAAGGAATTACAAAAGCTTCGTTGCACACCCGTTCATTCATTTCTGCTGCTTCTTTTCAGGAAACAACTCGCGTTTTAACAGAAGCTGCAATATACAACAAAGAAGATGAATTATCCGGTCTTAAAGAAAATATTATTGTTGGCCGTTTAATTCCAGCAGGAACAGGTGGATTGCTTCGCAAATATCAAAAAAATGTGCAAAATGAAATTGCCTCTATGGAAAGTGGAGAAGAATGCGACGATGATGATGAATTTCGTGAAAGTGAAGAAAACAACTCAGACTTTTAGGTTTTAAATTTGTTAAACATGAGGCCTCGCCAATTACCTTTAATCAATAAAACTGATTATTCGGCTAGAAAATGGGTAGAGGCCGATTGCAACAGAGTTGCAACAAGGTGGGTTTTTGGCTGGTCAAAGGAAAGAGTAGACAAATTAGCTTGTTTCTGCGGGCCAAGAGGTTCGGGGAAAACTCATTTAGTAAATATTTTTAAAGAATTACATGGGGCTTTTGAATTTTTTCCAAACGATTGCAAAACAGCGCCAAGTGAGATTTTGGAAAAAATTAGACTTCCTTCGAATCCAATTTCTTCTAGCAAAGTTGAAGGAGCATACGAAGCGCAGAACCGGAGTGTATTAGATATACATGAGGATTCGAGCATCGAAGCGACGAACAAATTTGCAGAAGAAATTGAGTTTCGAAAGAAGTCTATTGAACAAAAAAACGCAAAAAATGCTTTTTTTTTTGATAATATAGAAAATTTTAAAGAAGATTGGCTTTTTAATATGTATAACATTATAAAAAGTTTTAATGCTTCGGCTATTTTTACGATAACTACACAACCTAGAGAATGGAGATTTAACTTAAAAGATTTAGAATCTAGGCTGAAAGCAACAACAATTATTAATATTTTCCCACCTGATGATAATCTAATAAAAAGTATTATTATTAAACAAACGCAAGATTATAGTCTATATATTGATAGGCAAACTATTGAATACTTAGTTCAAAGAATTCCAAGAGATTTTGAAAGTATAGTTTATTGGATAAAAAAAATAAACGAAATATCTATTATGTTAAAGGAAAAAATTTCAAAAAAATTAATCAACCAAACTTTAAAGAGCCCTGATTTTATGGATGACTCAGGGAGCGTGTAAGCATTTTGCATTTACTACTATATACTTCTTCCTAACTCAATTTCTTCTGCAAATTTGTTCGTCGCTTCGATGCTCGAATCCTCATGGGGTTTGGGGGGAATCACAGATTTCCCCCAATTCCCCTCATGTATATCTAATACACTCTGATTCTGCGCTTCGTATACCCAAACCCCAAAAAATTGCGGATTCAAACTTCTTGGGTTTCAAGGATTGGCAGCAATTAAAATCCGCATTCTTTGGGGGTCCCAGTATGCTCCTTCAACTTTGCTAGAAAAAATTGGTTTCGAAAAAAGAAGTCTATTAAAATCTGTTTGCACTACACATTATCTGTAGCGTTATTTTTGAGTTTTATATTAGATATTTTTTCATAAAGCATTGCAAACACTCCATGTCCAAAAACATTTGCTGACGTTGCAATTGGATCAAAAACTACGTAAATAGCTGTAACTGCTGCTACCATAGGAGCTGAAAATCCAAAAATTTTCTCAAACAATGGAGCAAAAATGATAGCGCTTCCCCCAGGAATTCCTGCTGCTGCAAATTTTGCTACAACACCGTATAATGAAAATGTTAAAAATTGAGCCGGTGTTGGAAATCCGTATCCAAATGAAATCATAAGCATAAAGCCAATAAGCGGCAATGCGAAGCAATCTCCCAAAAGGTGCATATTCGCAGTTGCAGATATAGCAAATTTTGCAACTTCCTTATTTTTAAGGTTCTTTTCACTTCCAGCAATTGTATGAGGAATAGCTGCAGCGCTGGACATACTTAATAACCCAATTAAAATTCCAGGCAAAAGGTTTTTAAATTTTTCAAACATTTTTGCAAAATTAAAGTCTGATAAAAGGAATACTAAGAAAAACATGTATCCATAGGCAAAAATTGCTAAACATGCTAAAAGTCTGGAGTATTCCTTTACTATAATGTATAGCGTTTCTTCATGCTGCATTTTTATAATAAAACCTAAAACAAATAACGGCAAAATAGGGCAAATTCCCTTTTTTAATATAAAATTTGCAATGTTATAAATTTTTTCACTAAACATTTCTAATTGGCGGTTTTTAAGGAAACCTCCAATTATTCCTACCAAAACTCCAGAAAGCATTGCTATATCATTTTTAATGAACGATATTATTTTAAAGTTCCAGGCTTGGACAAGAACTTTTTGAGTACTTAGTTTTGAAATTGTGATAGCTCCTGATTTTAAGATCGGCGCTGCGAAAATGTAAGATAACCAAAAACCAACAAAGTTTGATAAACAAACCAAAGATACTAATAAGAAAACAACTTTTACTGATCCACTTTTTAAATTCAAAATACCATTTAAGACAAAAGAAAATATTAATATTGGCAAAACAAAAATAATTAAATCTTTAATCAGTAGGCTAATTGCGTAAAATTGTTCTTTTATGGGAAGAGGGATAAATTTTCCAAAGCAAAATACAAGAACAAATAGGGCAATAACTAAACACGGCATATTCAGAAATTTCTTTAAAAACATTGCAATACTCCTTGAGAATAAAAATAAAAAAACACCACAGTTTGTTGTGGCAAAATAGACAAATACATCATGGAAAATAATGCTACTAGTTAACTAATTCAAAGTCAAATGGAATAGTTTGCCTAAAACCTCAGGGCCAGGGCTAAGTCCTAGATGTTTTTTTTGATTGTTATACTTTTTTGCAAATATTCTGTTTGTGTATAAAACAAGTAATATCTCAATCTTTAAAAGAACAATTATAAATAAAATAATTTTATATAGCATCTAGGACTTAGCCCTGCCTCAGGGCTCCGACATAGATATTTTTTTATTTCAGTAGTAGATTGATTCTATTTTATTTTAACTATTAGAGTACTTCACGACTAATTCATGTGTAAATAAAAAAATATCTACGTCGGAGCTTTGGTAAGCAATGGACGCAAGGACGAGCGTTAATTTTTTCTAAAAGATTGCCAACGGTGACGTGTTTGCGGTAAACTCGCGTAGTTTGAGTATGTGGCGGATCTGCGGTTGGCTCTGTTGCGAATGTGTTTTGTTGTTATAATTGTTAAAGAGATTGGTTTATGCTGCGTGTTGTGCGGCTGGATGTTGTACTGCTGTGATGGCGGGGTGTTGTTGCGAGGTTGAGGGAGTGAGGGAGATGGATGGAGTTCGGACGACTGTGTCCCGTTCAGATTTTATGCCAATCCCGGTGCATAACCCAATGGTAGTAAAACGCAGTCTGAATTCTCTAATGATTCTGCTGGATTAGAAGACGATGAATCCGAGGATTCTACTGAGAATAGGTATATAAATTCAAATCGCTTTGGTCGCGATGACTTCCTATCTGGCAAATATCGCAGTTGCAGAGCACTCTATAGAGATCACATCTTCGATTCTATCGCAGGATTCGAGTTATGGTGCGACCGTGTAAATAGTTTCGGTTCGGAAATTTTGATATCCAAGTTAAAGAAGCGCGACAGGTCGATATTCCGCGCGTACAAGGACTTGATAGCCGTTTCCATATCTTCTCCACCACTGCTGGGGAATTAGTAGGCGCAAAGAAGCAGGAGCTCTTCTCGCTACTCTCCACCATCGGCTGTCCAAGGAACTACCGTACACCAGGCCATTCCGTCGGATGCTGACTTGCTTAAGCAAAGCTGTATCCATAAGCAACGACTCTGACTTCTGCTTCAGGGCTTTTCAATTCTCGAATAAAAAATCCCCAAATGCGACAAAGTGTAGTATAAAAACAGATAAGGAAGTATTTATGGAATTATAATAAGAATGGTTACTTTAGCAAATGTTTT